>JAAYOK010000065.1 GCA_012520355.1 Bacillota bacterium
GGGTCTCGGCCCTGAAGGCTTGTAGCTCCTCTTTGGTGGCCATCTCATTCCTGACTTTTAGAAACTCTTCGTGGGTCTCGACTCTGAAGGCTTGTAGCTCCTCTTTGGTGGCCATCTCATTCCTGACTTTAAGAAACTCTTCGTGGGTCTCGGCCCTGAAGGCTTGTAGCTCCTCTTTGGTGGCCATCTCATTCCTGACTTTTAGAAACTCTTCGTGGGTCTCGACTCTGAAGGCTTGTAGCTCCTCTTTGGTGGCCATCTCGGCCCTGACTCTTTGTAGATCGTCTTTGGTAGCCGTAGTCTCGGTAAGGATAGTAACCTGTCTGGCTATAACATCCAGCATGGATAGGATTTTTTCCTCGTTATTCATTTTTGGCTTTGTCCTCCCTCTGATCTCCCTAGGCTTGTACCCTTCTTCCACGAGAAAGCACTTGCCTCCTGCGGAAAAAAATGTAAAACGGAGCACCGGGTGGACGTCGCCTAGGTGAGGCCGGAATCTGCAGAACATGGAGGATTCGCTTAAGTCAAGCTAGAATGATAAACCGAATATACTACAGAGTGGTCAGGAGGAGTGCAGAGAAAATGATTCCAATCAATATGTCACGGGAAGAAAAGGTGAAGATCATGGAGCGCATCAAGACCTATTTTGATGAAGAGCGCTCGGAAGAAATCGGCAATCTTGCTGCAGAACATCTCCTCGATTTTATGCTCGGTGAACTAGGACCGTATGTCTATAATCGGGCGATCTATGATAGCCGGCAGTTGGTGAATGAACGTTTTGCCCAGCTTGACGAAGACCTTTACACCTTAGAAAGGCCCATTCGAACACGCTAGGCTCGCTTTTACAGGGCTCTGGTCGAACAATGGGCCAGATCTTGAATCTAGCAAACTGGAGAAAATGGCTGACTTGGGGAGGAGGCTTGGGGCTTCTCATAGCTCTGACCGGCATTATCCCAAACTACCTTCAAGGAAATCCGATCTGGCCGACGGAGTTCAGTTTTCCACTCCTGAATGTGCTGGTCATTGCCCCGGTTTTTGAAGAATTTCTCATGCGGGGAGCCATCCTTGGCACCTTTGTCTGCTCTTTGGGTATGCCACGCACCGTTCTCAATCTCTGATGGGTGGCATTCTCTGTCACTTCTTAAACAACCTATTCTAAGCATCAGCCCACCGCGGATTTATCCACGGCGGGCTTTTTCCTGGAGTTACAGTCCTAAGTCAGCTACTACTGCATTATGGAATCTGGCGCGTATGTTCATCAAGCTCATTTCAGTTTGAATATGGAGCCTATTGGTCAAAAGGATAATGGCCAGATCCTTCTCGGGGTCGATCCAGAGAGAGGTGCCCGTAAAGCCAGTATGACCAAAAGCCCGATCAGAAAGCAATTCGCCGCTGGAGCGGGGAACTGGAGTCAAGTAGGCTGGAGGAGAATTATAGGGTAATCGGGATGGGTGGACCAGGCTGTCTTCCCCTGAAACAAGTGTATTGGTGGCCAGGAGCCAGCCCAATCCCCGGGGAGGATGGAGGCCGCCCGTCCGATCGGTGGTAGCTCGGCGAGCCAGTGACGGCGTTAGGAAACTGTGATCTTGGCCCCCTAAGGATTTGAGCCAGGCCTGGGCAAAGAGCAATAGATCGGGGGCAGTGCTGAATACCCCCGCGTTACCACTGACACCTCCCATGGCATAACTAGCGTTTCCATCATTGGGTATTCCAGGCGCATACCCCTCGCGCCACTTCGCAAACGACAGGCCGGCCCGTTTGGTCATTGCTTTTTCAATGGTGCTATCGGCTTCGTTTAAGACCAGACGTTCTGGATCCAGATCGAGATTCTTAAGGGGTAGGTAGGCTGTTTCCTTCATTCCTAAGGGTGCGAACACAAGTTCATGGCACACCTGATCAAGACTTTGTCCTGTGATGGCCTCAAGTACGAGGCCTAGAAGGATGTAGTTCAGGCAACTATATTGAACGCAGGTTCCCGTGGGATAAGCAAATCCCAGTCGGCTGAGGAGCAAAAGCACTTCTTTCGGATTCGATGCTTCCGTATAGGTTGGAAACCACGCTGGAAGACCCGAGGTGTGGGTTGCCAAGTGACGGATACTCACCTCTGCATGATACGAACGATTCCACTCCTTGATATAAGCCGAAACAGGTTCATCCAGGGACACTTTCCCCAAATGGACAAGTCTTAAAAGGGCTGTGGCCGTAGCCACTGCTTTGGATAACGAAGCGATGTCAAAAACGTCACTTGTTTCCATCAAGCGTACTGTGGGTTCAAGCATGGAATGGCCGATTGCCTCTAAGAAGAGCACCTGATCTCTGGTGGTAACTCCAGCTACCGCCCCGGCAAAGGCTTTCCCCTGTATTCCTTCTTGCAGTACCTTACGGGCTGTGGTCAAATCTATTGTAGTCATCGTTCACTTTCCTTCCAATTTAGAGCTGTCTGTGTCTGAGTTTGGGATCCAGTAGATCGCGTAGCCCATCGCCAAAAAGATTGAAGCTTAGTACAGTGACCATGATGGCCAGGGCTGGGAAAATGGCTGTCCAAGGGGCTAGTTCCATGTAACGTCTACTCTCGCTGAGCATCGATCCCCAAGATGCAGTGGGTGGTTGGATACCAAGACCCAAAAAGCTTAAGGTTGCTTCTGTTCGAATAGCGCCCGATAAGGCCAATGAGGCTTGCACGATGATGGGGGCAAGAATGTTGGGCAAGATGTGTCGAATGATGACACTCCTATCTTTGGAACCAAGTGCAAGAGCTGCTTGTACGTAGTCTTGTTCCTTGACGCTCAGAATAGAGGCTCGAGCGATACGGGTGAAGGTTGGCATATTCCCAATACCAATGGCAATCATGGTATTGTTCAAACTGGGGCCTAGGATGGCAATAATCACAAGAGCGAGGAGAATGGAGGGAAAGGCAAACAGCACGTCCATAACCCGCATGATGATAAAGTCTATGGATCCACCATAGTAACCAGAGAGTAGACCTAGGATTAGACCTCCCACGGCCCCGATGCCCACCGAGATGACCCCTACCCACAGAGATACTCTAGCACCATAGATCACACGACTGAGCATGTCGCGACCAAAGCGATCCGTACCCATGGGGTGCTCACTGTTCGGTTCTTGATTGCGCTTGGTCACTTGCATCGCATCTGGATCATAGGGCGATATAACCGGTGCAAAGAGTGCGACTATGATCACCACGGCGATACAAACACCGCCGATGATTCCCACGCGATTACGTCTTACTAATTGCTTTAAGCTCTTCAGCTTCATTTCCATAACATTCTCCCCCATCAGTCATAACGAATTCGTGGATCGACTACGACGTACAAAAGATCAACGAGGGTGTTAACGACAGCAAAGGTTAGGGCGATCACAAGTACGCAGGCCATCACGACCGGATAGTCCCTGGTATTGAGTGCTGTCAGGGTGAGTCGACCGATCCCTGGTAAGGCGAAGACTTCCTCAATGACAACCGTGCCACCCATTAACATACCGATCTGTAAGCCGACTAGGGTCATGATGGGTATTAAGGCATTACGCAGGACATGTTTATAGATCACCACTCGTTCATGGAGTCCCTTGGCACGCGCGGTACGTGTGAAATCTTGCCGAAAGACTTCGAGCACGGAAGACCTGGTCATGCGGCTCACAGAAGCGGCCAAGCCTGTACCCAATGCGATCACTGGCAGGATGAGAATCTGGATCGATTTCCAAGGGTCTACCCAGATGTTTGTAAACCCCAGTGGAGCCGACCAGCCGAGGTTACGCGATGTGAAGAGGATCAACAGGATGCCAATGGCAAAGTTAGGCAGAGAGATCCCCATTAATGAAATGACACGAATCAGAAAATCTGCCCAAGAGTCCTGGTAAATAGCGGATAGGACGCCCAAGGGAATAGCAATGAAAAGGGATAATAGCACACCAAAAAACGTCAACTGGGCTGTAACGGCCAGACGTGTCATGATCTCTTTTTGGACAGAGACGCCTGTAATAATGGACTTGCCTAGATCCCCCTGTAGCAATCTGCCGAGCCAATTAAGATACTGAATGGGTAGTGGCTTATCTAGGCCGTGATCCGCACGAAGTTGAGCGGCCATGGCCTCTGTGGTCTCGACTCCGAGCATAATGAGTACCGGATCCCCTGGAACAAAATGCATCGCCAGGAAGACCAAGAGCGTAACTCCCAGGCCCAGAGGAATAAGCACTAAGACGCGCTTTATCATGTATTGAAGGATGGTAACCACCTCTTTCAATGGTATGGCCTATGTGGAAAGTGAGAGGGGGAACTCCCCCTCTTCACTATTTAAAGTAGGTGTATCGTAAGAGTCTTGTACCTACCAGAGTGGAAGGAGTGAAACCGTCAACTGCCTTGCTGACAGCGTAGAACTGGTTGGGAACGGCCAAGAAGAGATTGGGTGCTTCTTCGTTCACGACCAATCTTTGCCCTTGGGCATAAATCTCCCAACGTTCCTCCATATCTACTGTACGTCTTGCTCTTTCTGTGAGTTCATCCAGGACAGGGTTGGAAAATCCCCATACATTGGCGGTACCCTCGGTATGGAAGAAGAAGTAGAGGGAACGGTCGGGCGTGGTTCCGCCGCCATTGTTGCCGATCATGCTATCATGATCCATGTTGACCCAGGCATCAATATAAGCGCCCCACTCTACGAGCTCAATTTCTACGTCAACTCCAATTTCGCTCAGTTGGTGTTGAATGGTCAAGGCCAAGTCCACAAAATCTGGGTAGGTGGGTGAGGTTTTGATCTTAAAGCTAAGACCATCTGCGTAGCCAGCCTCGGCTAGGAGGGCTTTGGCCTTTTCTTGATCCTGGACATAGGATGGGAAGGAATCAATTGGGACAGCCCAGGCCACATTACTGGCAGGAACAGGTCCTGTCAGAATGGCTTGTCCTTGATAAACAACATCGATGAGTACTTGGCGATCAATCGCGTAGCTCATGGCCAATCTGACCCTGGCATCATCAAAGGGTGGCTTGGTGGTGTTGAATCCCCAGTAGAGATAGTTCAGTGTGGGGTATTCAATTACATCAGCATTAGGTGTATTTCTCAATAAAGTTGCGGCTTCTGGCGAGATGCTACTGATGTGAACCGCACCCGTCCGGATGGCTGCGATGCGTGCTGCTTCGTCTTTCATAATAATGAAGCGTAATTCGTCCACCATGGGTACACCAGGCTCCCAATAATCTTCAAAGGCCAAAAGGCTGGTATAGTTGTCGGGCACCCATTCGCTAAAGACAAAGGGACCGGTTCCCACTAAGACCTGGTTTAAGTCGCCATGTTCCTCCACCACTTCTTGGGGGACAATGGCAGCATTTACATTGCTCAGGTTGAGGAGGAAATCCGCTTGAATGTCTGATAGCTTGAAGGTGACAGTGTACTTGTCAGGCGTGAGGATTTCGGCAATATTGATGAAGTACGATGCGGCGATGGAAGCAGTTTCTGGGTCCATGATTCTCTCAAAACTATACTTCACATCGTCCGAGGTCATTTCGCGACCATTGTGGAACTTGACCCCCTGACGCAGCGTAAAAGTGTAGGTAGTATCATCTTCGATAACCCATGATTCAGCTAGGACGGGAATAATGTAGCCTTCCTCGTCTGTAGTGACGAGTCCTTCATAGATGTGCGAGTAAATCGCAATGGAGGAATGGGCGGGAACTTTGTGTGGATCAAAGCCCACCGCTTCTTGATCCTTAGCAACCAAGAGGACATCTGCGGCGAAGGCTGTGGCTGCTAGACCCACGACTAATAAGAGGACTACGGGAAACAGCAACTTTCTTGTAATGGACATAGTTTTACCCCTCTCTTCGTTTTGTTCACGTTTCATGATCCGGCAAAGTCGATAATCTGAGGCGACACCCCCTGTTTGTATACTGACATCTCAAGTGTTCGTTTCTACGCGTGCAGTGTATTTCGTTTAATCTTAACAACGAGGGCGATTCTTGTCAATGTTATTGCGCTTGGATTTCACATCTATGCTTTTGTTTTAATGCCAAGTTCTGCGTTTCGGATGAAACAAACGTCAAATAGGAGCTCTAGTGGACCTCGTAGGATTCTTGGGACAGTCTAACGATCCTGGGAATTAAAAGTGATTGTTGACAGGGTGTAAGGTCCGTGTTAATGTGAACGCCAACAAAGAGAGTATACAGACATAAAGAGGGTAGAGCGTTCGATGGAGAGGAAAGGGGTGTCAGACATGTCTTGGAAGTTTCGGCGACAACCACTCTATCTGAGAGTTCGAGAGGATCTCATTCGCCGGATCCAGAGCGGTGAATATGAGGTCGATCATATGATTCCAAGTCAGAAGGATTTGGCAGAATTATACCAGGTCAGCGATATTACGATCCGTAAGGCCATCGAGCTCTTGTGTAACGATGGCTATTTGTATCGCATCCAAGGTAAGGGGACCTTTATGGCCAAGCGAAGGATCAACCGGGTGTTAAATCACATGAGTTTTGCAGAGGAAATGCGTTCCCGGGGCCTTGAGGTAGAGTCGAGGGTGATTACGTTAGATGTGCTGAAGGACAGAAGAGTTGCCAGAGAGTTGAAGATTCTGCCCACCAGGGATATTGTAAAAATCGAAAGGCTAAGACTTGTGGATGACAAAGCCTTAGCCTTTGAGACATCATATTTCCCTGCCAACCTA
>JAAYOK010000066.1 GCA_012520355.1 Bacillota bacterium
ACCCTGTTAGGGCCTAGAGATATCAGTCTGCTGGCCCCCTTAGTCGTTGATGCAGGCAAGAAACTGAAAGACGAACGTTCTGTCCAGGGACTAGCCTCTAAGCTGGGCCTCGCTGGCCTCAGTTATCATCCAGGCTATACACTACGGATTTCCAGTCTTGGTAATTTGCGGGTGTGGCGAGGACAAGAAGAAATTGGGGGTAGAGAATGGCAGCGGGAGAAGGCTCTAGAGCTTTTCTTACTCCTTCTGATGAATCGGGGCAAGTACCTACCCAAGGAAACACTCTACGATCTACTCTGGCCTGAAGAAGACGAAGATACCGCAGCTCGTAACTTCAAAGTGTCCCTCAATGCCCTGCGCAAAGCACTGGAACCAGATCGCAAGGCCCAAGAGGATTCGTATTATGTCCTGAGAAACCGCTCCAACTATGGGTTTAACAGCGACGCAGGCTATGTTTTCGATGTGGAAGAGTTTGAGCGTCTGCTAGCCCAAGGAGATCGGGAAAAGGACAAAAAGCGCCAAAACGAATACTATCATGCAGCAATTAAGCTTTACCAAGGAGATTTCTTGGCAGACGTTTTATATGTAGACTGGGTTCAAAACGAGCGGGAACGACTCAAGAGTGCCTTCTTAAATACCCTGGATAAGCTGGTCCGCTACTATTATCTGATTGACGATAATGAACAGGCACTCCAGCTCGCGGATCTCCTCTTAGAGCATGATTCCTGCTGGGAGCCAGCTTACTTGCTGAAAATGAAAATCCATCACCGTCTCAATCGCCCCTTTGTGGCCATCAAAGTTTACGAGCAGTGCCAGACGGTCTTGGAACGGGAGTTAGGCGTAACCCCCATGCCAGAGATAGAGAAATATTATCAAGAACTTATAGCGGAGATGTAACTGATTTGTAACGCACCCTTGTTAAAGTTTAAGCAAACTATGGGAAGGGTGTTGCAGATGGCTGTACATGTGATTGGAACCTATCATTCCAAAGTGGGAAAACTCGAGGAAAGTATTTACGACCTTCTGGTACAGGCGGGTCAAGGTGCCCTAGCTGATGCGAGGGTACAAGCTGCGGATATTGATGGCGTCTGGATTGGAAACTTCAGTGGAGGCGGTTTTAACTCCCAAGAACATCTGGCACCTTGTGCCATCGATATCCATCCAGACCTGAGGTTTAAGCCAGTAACAAGGGTGGAAAACGCCTGCGCCTCTGGCTCAGCAGCAATCGCCGCGGCCAAACAAGCCATTGAAGCGGGAGACGCAGAACTGGCACTCGTTATTGGCGTGGAGAAGATGACCAACCTTGATACGGCTGGCGTAACCAAGGTCTTGGCCATGGCATCCCATTGGCCCGAAGAGGGTGAGCTGGGGATGACCTTCCCAGGTCTCTTCGCGGAGTATGCCAAGGGTTATATGGAACGGCATAACATCTCTCCAGAAGACTTACGGACTCTCCTCGCGAAGGTGACGGCGAAAAATCACAGGAACGCCGTGGCCAATCCCTTGGCCCAAATGCCTTGGGACTGCACCTACCAGGATATTTTGGATCGACCCGATAAAAAGAACCCTGTTGTAGCAGAACCTTTGCGCCTCTTTGACTGTTCCTTAGTCTCTGATGGAGCGGCAGCCTTGATTCTGGCTTCTGAAGCGAAAGCAGAAGAACTGGGACTTGCAGGGATTGAAATTGCAGCACTAGTCCATACCACAGACTATCTAGCCCTCGACAAACGTTCCAAATCTGAGTTCGTCGCCGGTAAGCAGGCCATTCAAAAGGCCTATGAACTGGCCCAGATTACCGTGGATGACCTTGATTTTGCCGAAGTCCATGATTGCTTTACCATTGCCGAAGTATTGGCCTATGAAGCCCTGGGGCTCGTCCCTGATGGGCAAGGCAGTAGAGCAATTGAAGAGGGACTTGTGGAAGTTGGTGGCAAACTACCAGTCAATCCTTCCGGCGGTCTAAAGGCGAAAGGACATCCAGTGGGTGCCACCGGGGTATCCATGGCTGTACTTGCCACACGCCAACTCCAAGGCCAAGCCATTGGTCACCAGGTGGAAGGGGCCAAAATCGGGCTCACATACAACATCGGGGGCAGTGCAGCAAGTAACTATTGCCTCATTCTAAAGAGGAACTAGTCTTTATCCAAAGGCCCAGGGAAGCTCCCTGGGCCTTTTTGCCACTATCTTTGAATCCTCCCCGATGCATCCCCAGCCATAAGATGCTCCACTTCTTGCACAGAAACGAGGTTAAAGTCACCATGAATCGTTTGTTTCAGACAGGAAGCCGCGGCGGCAAACTCCACAGCATATTGCGGGTCTCTACCCATAAGTAGAGCGTAGATCAAGCCCCCACAAAAGGAATCTCCGCCCCCCACCCTATCCACCAGGTGAATTGAGTATTTGCGGGAATCATAGACTTGGCTCCCATCATAGAGCATACCCGACCAGTTATTATCCGAAGCAGAAAGACTCTCCCTCAGCGTGATTGCGACCTTCTCCACACCAAAGCGGGAAACGAGCTCCCTGGCCACTTCTCTATAACCGGCCTCGTGTAAATCCCCTGTGGCGATGTCAGAGCTTCCAGCCTGAATACCGAAGACTTTTTCCGCATCTTCCTCATTACTAATGATCACATCCACATACTCCATCAACTGGCCCATGATGCGCTGGGCTTTTTCCGGTGTCCAGAGCTTTTTCCTATAGTTGAGATCGACACTCACCTTGACCTTCATCTCTTGTGCCACCTGGAGTGCCTCTAGGGTCACCGCAGCAGCGCGATCACTTAGCGCTGGTGTAATCCCTGTGAAATGAAACCAAGCGGCGTCTTGGAAAATCTGATGCCAATCAAACTCGCCAGGCGCCACTTCGGCGATGGAGGAGCCAGCCCGATCGTAGATCACCTTCGATGGGCGCTGGGAGGCACCACTCTCACAGAAGTAAATTCCCAGACGCTGACCACCTCGCTTGATCCCTTCTGTTCTAACCCCATGGAGGCGTAGTGCATTCACTGCACATTGGCCAATTTCATGCTCTGGTATTTTGCTGATAAACTGCGATTGCAGGCCAAAGTTGGCTAAAGATACTGCCACATTCGCTTCTCCCCCACCGTAAACTGCATCGAAGGATGTCGCCTGCAAAAAGCGATGCGAGCCAGGGGGTGAAAGGCGTAGCATAATTTCGCCGAAGGTAACGACCTTGTTCTTTTCCATCTTAATTCTCCCTTCTCCGAGCCTTGCGCGCGGCCTGCACATAGTCGGAGGCCAGCCTTGTTAAGCCCTCCCAATCCTTTTCACGGATCATGTTCTTGTTCACCAAAGCAGAACCGACACCCACAAAGAGTGCTCCAGCCTGGAGAAATTCGCCCAAGTTCCCCAGATTCACTCCCCCGGTGGGGGTGAGTTTAACTTGTGGCAGCGGTCCCTTCAGATCCTTCAGGAAACTCGGCCCCAGCTTCGTAGCGGGAAAGACCTTGACAACGTCGGCTCCTGCTTCCCAAGCACTGAGGATTTCAGTGGGGGTAAAAGCACCTGGGATCACAATTTTCCCGTAGCGTTTGCACATGCGAATCACGGCTTGATTCAAGACGGGGGACACAATAAACTCAGCCCCGGCTAAGATCGCGATGCGGGCGGTCTCTGGGTCTAAGACGGAACCCGCGCCAATGAGGGCCTTCCCCTGCAAAGCCCGGGCGGCCTTGGCTATGGCCTCCGTGGCCCCAGGCGAAGTCATGGTGATCTCGCAGCCCATAACACCCCCCGCAGCGAGGGCCTTGCAAATAGAGACGAGTTCATCGCCATCCTCTGTACGGATCACGGCCACAATACCGGAATCCACCAACCCCTTGAGTTGTTCTTCTTTTGTCATATTCCCGACCCCCTGGTCTATTTTTTGCCCCGGGAAGAACCAGGGGCACTCTTACTCTTGCTTTCTTTATTCCAAACTCTGGGAGAAAACCCTGCTGAACTAGATTCCTTTAGGAATAGAGACGCTGCGAGATTTGGGATTTGACAATACACTTTATCTAGCATATTATATATAATAGATACATATTACAGAAACATCCAAGGAGGTCATCATGGATATTATTGAATTTAACCACCATATACGCGATCTCTTGCGTTCCATCTCCCACGGTTTGAACCAGACGATAGGCGTAGTGATCGATGGATTTGGGGTCACCATGGTGCAAACGCAGGTCCTCGTGGAGCTCGATCGCTGTGAGATCTGTACCATCGGCGATTTAGCTGATGCCATGGGTTCCGCGCCCGGTAACGCCTCAGCCATGTGTAAGACCTTGGAACGAAAGCAGCTTGTCACACGCACCCGTAACCCCGAAGATGAACGAATCGTCTTTGTATCCCTGACGCAGCAAGGTGAAAAGCTACTCCGGGACATCGAAGAGGAGCTTGCAGCAAGGTGCAACCCACTCCTGGCGGAGTATACGGAGGCTGACTTTGACGTCATCATTCGTGGAATGAGCAGACTACATGATGTTGTGAACAGTTTACAGTCGAGGAGGTAAGCCTATGCCAGAGAGAAGAAAACCCACCAAAAAACCCCTAATTTTCTATTATCTAATTACCCTAGCCATTTTGTTTGTTATTAACGTCATTGTCCTACCCATGTTTATGAAAAATTCCATTACCGAGGTAGATTACAGCGTGTTTCTCGAAGCACTCCAGGAAAACCGCATTAGCCAGGTTGAGATGAGTGATGATGGTCAGCAAATCTACTATGTGGCCCAAGATAGGCATGGGCAGACCCAGCAATATGTAACGGTGGCCATGCCAGATCCGAGCCTTTTGGATCGCTTACTTGAGTCAGAAACAAAGATCCAGTTTTCCCGGATCATGCCACGCCAAATATCCCCCCTCTTGACCTATTTATTTAGCCTTTTTGTTCCCATTTTATTTATTTTTGGGCTCGGCCGGGTGTTCTCCAAGCAACTGCAACAGCGAATGGGAAATACCATGTCCTTTGGTAAGAGCAATGCCAAAATCTATGTGGAAGCCCAAACCGGCAAGACCTTTCGGGATGTGGCTGGCCAAGAAGAGGCCAAGGAAGCCCTAAGCGAAATTGTGGATTTTCTTCATAACCCTGATAAGTATGCCAAGATTGGTGCCACTCTGCCCAAGGGTGCCCTCTTGGTCGGTCCTCCTGGAACCGGTAAGACCCTTTTGGCCCAAGCGGTAGCAGGGGAAGCAGATGTTCCCTTCTTCTCCATCTCCGGTTCGGAGTTTGTGGAAATGTTTGTGGGTATGGGCGCGGCAAAGGTGCGGGATCTCTTTAAGCAAGCCGATGAGAAAGCCCCCTGTATTGTTTTTATTGACGAAATTGATACCATCGGCAAAAAACGGGGCGATGGTGGTCTGGCTGGTAATGACGAAAGGGAGCAAACCCTCAATCAGTTACTCACAGAGATGGATGGTTTCGATAGCCGTAAGGGGGTTGTCATTTTGGCCGCGACCAATAGGCCCGAGTCCCTTGACCCAGCCCTCCTCAGGCCTGGCCGTTTCGACCGCCGTATTCCTGTAGAATTACCGGATCTCAAGGGGCGAACCGCCATTCTCCAAGTCCACGCCGCCAAGATTGCCATGGAGCCAGGTATAGACTTTGAAGCCATCGCCCGGGCCACGGCGGGAACCTCAGGTGCAGATCTAGCCAATATTATCAATGAGGCTGCGCTCCGTGCGGTCCGCAAGGGTAGAGACCGAGTGCAGCAAAGAGACCTAGAAGAAAGCGTCGAAGTGATTATCGCAGGTTACGAACGGAAAAACGCGACCATTTCACCCAAGGAAAAGGAGATCATTGCCTATCATGAAATCGGCCACGCCCTTGTGGCGGCCAAACAGAATAATTCGGCACCAGTGACCAAGATCACGATTATTCCCCGTACCTCGGGGGCCCTGGGCTACACCATGCAGGTGGAGGAGGATGAACGCCATCTCATGAGTAAGGAAGATGCTATGAACCGCATCGCAACCCTAACGGGAGGCCGGGCTGCTGAAGAACTCATCTTCAACATTGCCACAACAGGAGCTGCCAATGATATCGAACAGGCAACCAATCTGGCCCGAGCCATGGTCACCCGCTACGGAATGAGTGATCAGTTTGGGATGGTGGCCTTCGAGACCATAACCAACCCCTATCTTGGCGGCGACAGTATGCGGAACTGTTCCGGTGAAACCTCCGCGGCCATTGATCGAGAAGTGATCAAGATTGTGAAACAAGGCCACGAAAGGGCCATCAATATCCTCAAAGATAATCTCGACAAACTGCATGAACTATCCCGGGCTTTGCTGAAAAAAGAGACCCTGACGGGTCAGGAGTTTATGGAGATCCTAAACGCCTAGTGGCAGGGAGATTCGGTAATGATCTGGAATAGATTAACAATTGTATCCGCAAAGGAGGTTTCACCATGAGTTACCACAAAGGAACCGCAACCTATGTTGAGCACGCCCAGCTCAAAGTGGAAGATTTAGAGCGAGCAGTCCGTTTCTACCGGGACATGTTGGGTTTCCAAGTCCTTGCACAAAGTCAAGACCGGGCCAAGCTCAGCGCAGATGGAACGCGTCCCCTCCTGTCCCTAGTTCGGCCCGAATGCGTCACACCTAAGCAAGAACGAAGGGCAGGTCTTTACCATTTTGCCCTCCTCTTGCCCACCCGTTCTGACCTAGCCCGCATGGTCACCCACCTTGTTAGGCAAGGTATCCGATTCGGTTCGGCGGATCACTTGGTCAGTGAAGCCATCTACTTTTCCGATCCTGATGGTAATGGCATAGAAATCTACTCCGATACAGACCCAGACACGTGGCATTGGAGTGAAACTGGTGTAGAGATGGACTCTGTGCCATTAGACTTTGACGATCTCCTCAAGGAGGGAGCTCCCCAAGACGAATCATTTCAGTTGCCAGAAAAAACAGTGATCGGCCACCTTCATTTGCATGTCTCTTATTTAGACGAAGCAGAGGAATTTTACACAGAAGGTCTGGGGTTCGAGATTGCCACCCGGTATGGAGAGAGCGCCCTCTTTCTTTCCACGAGCCGCTACCATCACCACATCGCACTCAACATTTGGAATGGGGTGGGGGCACCGCCCACACCGCCAGAGAGCGTGGGTTTGGATTTCTTCACCATTGTCTATCCAGATGTAGCCTCACGCCAGCAGGCTCTGGAGCAATTGGCGAAACTGGGGGTTACAGTGCAAAAGGATGAGGAGGGCTATCTGGTGAAAGATCCAGCTGGCAACCGGATGGAACTGGGGGTTCAAGCATGAAACCAACAAGGGAACAAGCCTGGCAGATGCTGACAGAGTATACAAAATCGGAAGCATTACTGCAACACGCCCTGGCGGTGGAAGCGGTGATGCGGCACTTTGCCTCCCTTGTCGGCGAAGATCCAGAAACATGGGGCGTCATCGGCCTCCTCCACGATCTAGACTACGAGCTCTACCCTGATGAGCACTGCCATAAAACCGCTGAAATCCTGGGGGAAAAAGGTGTGGATCACGACTATATTCGAGCCATATGTAGCCATGGGTATGGTATCTGCACCGATGTGGAGCCCCAAAGTACCTTAGAGAAAACCCTCTACACCATTGACGAACTGACAGGCTTAATCCATGCTGTCTGTCTGATGCGCCCCTCAAAAAGTGTCCTGGATTTGGAGGTGAAATCGGTGAAAAAGAAGTTCAAACAAGCAAGTTTTGCCGCTGGAGTGAACCGCGAGGTGATCCTCAAGGGCTGTGCCATGCTAGGGCGAGAGCTTGATGAGATCATTTTCGAAACAATTGCTGGTATGCGCCAAGGGGCCCAGGCCATCGGTTTGCAAGGAACACTCTAGTTTCAAAAAAAGGCCTCCTAGATACGTTCTAGGAGGTCCCTTTGTCATCAAAACTAAATCTCAAAACCTTCGGTTAACTGCATGAGTCGGTCGGCCTGCTCAGCCAACTCATTGGCTGATTCGGTGATGGATTGCAAGGTAGCCGCCTGTTCCTCGGTGGCCGCGGCCATTTCTTCGGAACCACTGCTCAGTTCTAAGGCATAGGCCGCGATCTCCCGAATACGCTCGGTAATTTGATGAATGGCGTCCCCAATTCTTCCGAAGGTCTCCCCTGCCACCTGAACACTACTTGAACCTGCACGAACTTCCTCAATGCTCGTATTGGTTTCCTGCCGCACTTGATCAATTTGCAGATTAATGTCCCTCAGTAGGCCTGCAATCTGCTCCGTGGCTGAACCTGATTGCTCCGCGAGATGTCGCACCTCTTCGGCCACAACGGCAAATCCCCTACCCTGTTCCCCTGCCCTGGCAGCCTCAATCGCGGCATTTAAGGCGAGAAGATTGGTTTGATCCGAAATTCCCCGAATGATCTCTGTAATTTGCCCCACTTGGCGAGATTGAGAATTGAGTTTCTCTACGCTGTTATGGAGCGTGCCAAAACTTGTTTCAATGGACTTCATCTGATTTACAGCCTCCGCTACGATGCCCTGTCCCCTTTCGGCCACAGAGCGAATGTCGCTTCCATCTTGGTCCATGGCTTGGACGTGGTCACTCATTTGCTGAACGGAGGTGGCAAACTCATTGGTGGTCGCGGCCATTTCTTCCGTGGAGGCACTAATCTCCTGGCTGGAGCGAAACACGCTTTGACTCAAGCTCGCAGTGGTAGTACTCGCCTCTTTCACATCACCGATCAGCGCGCCTAAGTTTGCTTGTAAAGAGGTGAAGGCCTGGGCCAAGACCCCGATTTCGTCCCTACTTTTCACCTTGAGTTCGGTCCTAAAGTTCCCTTTGCTAATCTCTTCAGCCCCCTTCACCAAGGTAGAGACAGGCCGCAGCAAGATCCGATCCGAAAACACAATCCCTATGGCAAGGGCTAGCAATAAGAAGAAAAGGCCAAGACCTAAGCCCCGCAGTAGCTGCGCCCGGGCCTCAGCACGGGCTTCGTTATAAGAAATGAAGGCCCCGATCTTCCAGCCCGTACGCCCCAGGGTGGAGAAAACGGCAAAGCGTTCGTCGTTTCCTTCCACATAGTCAAGCTCGCCCCGGTCCTTGGATAGGAGGGTCTTGACTACATCGGTCGAATCAAGTGTCCCTCCAATCCGTTCCCGGCTCCGATGGGCCAAGATCTGTCCCTTTTCGTCGAGCAAGACCAAGTAACCCTCTTGCCCAACGGGCGTTGCCGCGATTAAGTCAACCAAACTATCTAAGGCTACGTCAATTCCAGCGACCCCCACAGCTTGGGCCTCCCCGGCATGATAGACGGGCGCGGCTACAGAAACGACGAGCTGTCCTGTGCCGGTGTCAACATAGGGCTCTGTCCAAAAAATCCCCCCAGCCTTAACCGTACTAGGATACCAAGGACGTGCTGTGGGATCGAAATCCGGCGGCAGATCAGCTGGAGGATGGACGAAAAAGTCCTTGTTCCTCGTACCCAGATACACATTGAGGGCGTCAGCATGGGACCCATGATAAGCAGCAAAGAGTTCGAGGGTCACTTCCACTTGCTGGGATGAAAGAGCGCTCTTTTGCACGCTCCCATTCTTCGTCAGCATCAGAGCCGCTTCTTCCACCGATTTGAGAAAGACGTCGGCTACATCCTGCGCGCCTTCTAGAGAATGCCGGGCAGTACTCCGTACATTATCGGCTAAGTGTGCCACCGATGTGGTGTAGTTGTTCACCCCTTGGGATACGATGGGAATAATGATGAGGAGCAAAATCAGGTATAACATTTTCCAGCGTAGCGATAGTTTCATCTCAGAGCCCCCTCACTCAGAATTCGAATTACCTTGGATATTCTTCTCTGTCCCAAGTTTCTCCTCCACCAACCCACTATTTTCGACGAATTTCGCCGGTTTTTGCATAAACAAACAAAAGAAAAGCAACTCGCAACGGCCGACCCGATCGCGAGTTGCCTCCCCCTTAACTTCCCAGAATGAATCTAGGGAGTAATTAAGACCTCGGTATAGTACTGAAAGTAGCGCTCAGCAGCTTCTTTAATATCCTCTGAAGTGACATCGGCAAAGAACCCCATATAATCATCAACCCACTGATAACCACGCCCGGTTAGTTCTGTCATAGCCAGCATCAAGGCCTGATTGAGATTGGTCTCGTTTTGGATGAGATACATTCCCCGTTTTTCCGTGGCAATCTGGTGTAGCTCTGCCTCGCTCAGACCTTCCTCAGCAAATCGCTGCAGTTCTAAGAGGACCTGGGCCCTGGCCTGTTCCACCTGAGCCGGATGGGTCGCAAGGAAGATCAAAAGATTCGATGGTCCAAGGCGTTCATCATACTGACTCATGGCGGTATAAGCTAGGCCACGTTTATCCCGAATCTCAGTAAAGAGGCGAGACGCCATCCCTTCTCCCAAAATGCCATTGATCACGGCCATGGCCGCGCTATCAGGATCGAAGGAGGCAGGGGCGGGATAACCCATGATCAGAAAAGCAGCTTCTGTGGGCATGTTGATCACGGCTTCCCGATTTTCTGGAGGATAGATAAAATCCACCTGTTCTCGGGGGATAACCGCTCCGGCATAGTCGTTTTGCCATGGGCTAAAGCCCTCTTCCAGCAGGGGCAGGATTTCTTCTGTAGCGAAATTCCCCACAACTGAAAGGACCATCTGCTCGGGCTGGAACATGTACTGGTACCAGTCTCGAGCCTCCTGTGTAGTAATGGAGCTTAGGCCAAGGGCAGATCCATAGGGGGACAATTTATAGGGATGTTCCCCATAAAAAAGCTCGAGGTAACCTAAGACAATGGCATTCATGGGATCATCTGTGAGGCTGGCCAGGGTCGCTAGACTTAGGTAGCGCTCACGCTCAAATTCTTGTTCGGGAAAAACCGAGTGATTGAGCAAATCCATAAAGATGGCAAAGCTAGCCCCAAAGGAACCAGGGGTAGACTGCATCATGACGCCGGAATAGTCGTAGGATGCCGCGGTCTGGAGCTGGGTACCTAAGGACTCGAGTTCAATGACGAGTTCTTGGGCACTGCGCTTTTCCGTACCTGAGAGTAAATTCCTCTGGGTCAGGTACGTAAGTCCCTCGAGTCCCACGGGATCGTGAACAGAGCCTACGCCAGTTAAGAGGCTGACCGCAATAATGTCAAAGGCAGGGTTTTCTTTTAGAAGTATGGTGAGCCCATTTTGCAAGACAACCTTCTCAACATTGGCGGTATAACTGAAGTTAGCAGAAACAGCCGAACCAAGAGCTAAGACGAGGGTAAGCAAGGAAACGAGGATGAAACGAGACTTCATTTTCACTTAGGCTACCTCCCCACCGGTGATATTTCACTATGGATATAAGCAGTAGGATGCAAGAAGTTTTGGGCCACCCGCTGGATATCGGCGGCTGTAATTTGCTCTAACAGAGCACCACGATTGACCGCACCCATGATTCCACCGTAAATCTCCATTTGACCCAGATACATGGCTACATTTGTACTGGATTCGGTGGAAAAGGCTAGACTACTACGGGCCATGGCTTGGGCCCGCTTCAGCTCAGCTTCGGTTACAGGTTCATTTTGTAGTCGAGTAAGCTCTTCTTGGACAATCTCTGTCAGACGCTCCATCTTGCTTGGATCAAGTTCTGCCACGATGCCAAAGATACCGATCTTAGAAAACCCACTATAACTGGCAGAAACACTGGTTACAATTTGTTCTTCCTCCACAAGCCTTTGATAAAGACGAGACGAGCGTCCACCGCCCAGAATAATCCCAGCCATGGTTAAAGCTTGTGCCTCATGGGTATTGGCACCTGGTGCGGGATGACCAAGAAAGACATAGCTCTGTTGCAAGGGGCGCTCTTCTTTAAGCTGAACTACGCCCTTCAGCTGCGGAATGGTAATATGCTCTATGTCAGGCAGGGTCTTGGTCTCCATTTTACCATAAAGCTCTTCAGCCTGACGGAAGATGGCTTCAGAATCTACATTTCCCGTTACAACCAGGACCATATTATTGGGTACATAATGCTGGTTATAAAAATCTACCACCTCGGCACGCTGGACATTAGCTAACTCATCAACGGAACCGATTACATTCTTCGCATAGGCAGTACCAGAAAAGAGGTGTTCAATAGCCATATCCATCAGATGGGTCTGGGGAGAATCGATCCGAAGACGAATCTCCTCATGGATTACGGTTCGTTCCATGTCAATCTCCGACTGCTCATACAGGGAGTTCAGGAGGGCATCCGCCTGGATTTCCATGGCCTGTTGGACGTTCTCTGAGGAACTACGATGAAATAGGAGGTGTAGTCCAAACTTGTCATGGCGTTTAGGTAGCCACCTAGGGATTCTACCTCAAAGGCAATTTGGCCCCGGGGACGAGTTTCTGTCCCTTTAAAGGTCAGATGTTCAAAGAAGTGCGCTAGGCCCGAAAGCCCAGGGGGATCGTCTATGGCCCCGGTATCGACCCAGACATTGACCGTTGCGATGGGGTACGAGGGAATCTCTTTCACCACAACCCGCATCCCATTTTCCAAAATACGCATCTGTAAGGGGATTAACGTTGAATTCGGATCAACCGGAGTGGCGTAAGCGAAGGAGCCTGCCAGAAACAAAGTCACAAGAAGCACACGACCCACAACTCGAATTCGATTCATACAATACCTCCTCTATTTGTGCACCAATTCACAATAGCCTAAGTGTATCATACGCCCCTAAAACCGAATTGTCAACGCTCGATTAATCATGATAAAATGAAAGGAATGATGGAGCGAAAGCTCAAGGCAGGGATAGGATGGAACTCATCAGACAAGTTAAAAATTACCAACCCTTTAACGAGCAAGAGGTCGCGGATCGCGACCTGATTTTGGCTCAATTGACCAAGGGCAAGGCTGTGTTGTATCGGAGCCAAAACGAGGCCCATCTCACCGCCTCGGCCTGGGTTCTGAATCAGGAGCGCTCCAAGGTTTTGATGGTCTATCATAATATCTATGATTCATGGTCCTGGATGGGGGGACATGCAGACGGTGAAGAAGATTTGCTGGCTGTGGCCCTGCGGGAAGTGAAGGAAGAAAGCGGGCTGAAATTTGTCCGCTGCATCCAGGAAGATATCTTCTCCCTCGAGGTACTAACGGTAGACGGTCACTGGAAACATGGCGCCTATATTTCTTCCCACCTGCATCTCAATCTCACCTACCTTCTAGAAGCAAGCGAGGAGGAGCCACTTGTCATCAAGCCTGATGAAAATAGTGGGGTGGCCTGGTTTAGCCTGGAAGGCGCTGTAGAGGCGTCTTCGGAGCCTTGGCTACGAAACCATATCTATACCAAATTGAATGCGAAACTGACATTAATAAACCCCAGCTGAGCTGGGGTTTTACTCTTACTTTGTCGATGTAACATGGACATCCAATTGTTGGTAGGGAATCTCAATTCCGGCCTCATCAAAGGCTTCCACAACATCTTCGAGATACTTGAAACGCATGGTCCAATAATCACTGTTCTTGGCCCAAAGGCGTACGGAGACAACGTAGCCGTGATCTCCATGGGCACTCACCACCACAACAGGTTCGGGGTCTTGTAGAACCAGTGGATTGTCAT
>JAAYOK010000067.1 GCA_012520355.1 Bacillota bacterium
TGGAGTAACTCAGCACATTCACGCTGGCAGATACCATCATAAACTTCCACGAAGTGATTGAGCCGCCGGTCCTGCACAAGATTCATTAGAGACGTTACCGCACCCGCCTTGGGATCGTAGGCCCCAAATACGAGCCTTTCCAGACGAGAATTTACAATAGCTCCTGCACACATCGGACAGGGTTCTAGAGTAACATATAGAGTCGCTTTCGTCAAGCGCCATCTGTTCAAGTACCGAGCTGCCTCTTGAATAGCTAGAATCTCCGCGTGAGCTGTGGGATCCTGTTGGGTTTCCCTTCGGTTATGACCTCGACCGATAATCTCACCGTCAAGAACTACCACGGCACCTATGGGCACTTCCCCACGAGCTAGTGCTAAATGAGCCTCCGCTAATGCCTCTTGCATAAACGTCTTGTGCACGTTGATCTCTCCAAGCCTCACGTTACCAAAACTAAATATACCATAGAAAGCCCACCTTGACAAGGGGAAAAAGCTAGAGGGGATATCCCCTCTAGACGCGCTAAGGCTTGAAACCACCTTCATGCTGATTTAAACTCTCTTCCGCCTCTGCAATCATGCGTCGTACGGTCTGTCCACCTACAGCTCCGCCTTCTCTCGATGCAAGATTTCCCCAATAGCCCTTTTCATACGCAGGATTCATACCTAGTTCGGTGGCCATCTCATACTTAAAAACATTCATGGCCTCGGTGGCGGCTTCCGGCATTAGAAGACGATTTTTCTTCCGCTTTCTTTTGGCCACTCTGGACTGCACCTCCTTCTAGCAAAAACAGGATGCCTCAGCACATTAGCGCACGGGCATCCTGCTCAGTTAGGTATCTACCTTACTGGTTCTGCTGTGGTTCCTGGGGGAAGCCCCCACGAAAACCTGTGGTTCCTGCGCCCTGACCAACTAGAGATTGCTGGGCAGCGGCGATCATACGTCTCACCATATGTCCACCAACGGCACCACACTCACGGGAAGAGATGTTGCCCCAATAGCCAGATTTGTATTCAGGGTTAATGCCGAGCTCAGTGGCAACTTCATACTTGAACTGATTCATGGCCTGGTACGCTTCGGGTACGACTTTAGTATTCGAGCTTGAAGATCCTAATGCCATCCATTTCACCTCCCTCTTGCTCTGGTAGGCTTAATGTTCCCGGGAAACACACGAGCTAACCGAGTAGACTTTTGGGGAATCTGGAAAAAAGAAAACCAGCTGTAACAGCTGGTTTTTCGACCTTATTACCTTTAGATTAGAGGGAAATTGCTTCCGTAGGGCAAGAATCTGCAGCTTCTTGACAGCAACCTGCGGCTTCGCAATTCGCATCAGCCTTCACATGTGCGAGTCCATCATCACCCATTTCGAAAACAGCAGGGCAAATCTCTTCACAGAGACCGCAACCAATACATTCGTCGGCATTAATTGTTGGATTCACTCGTTCTTCCTCCTAAGTTCCTAAAGTTCTTCAAATAAATCCTTACCTACACCACACTCAGGACAAGTCCAATCATCCGAAAGATCCTTAAAATCTACTCCTGGTGGAACATCTTGTGTTGGATCGCCAACCGCGGGATCATAAACATAACCACAGACTGTGCACTCCCATTTTGACAAAGCCTTCACCTCTTTCCCGATTTTTCCTTGCTTTATTCGACCTAAAGTGAGGAAATCCTACCAGAATTATTGCAATAATTCCCGAATTGATGATGGAACTGATATACCGTAGGAACCGTACATGGACTCAATCACTGGAGCCGTTAAGTTAACGCCACCATAGATAACGGAGCTTTCAGGCAAGACAGTCTCGATACCTTGGGCTTCAGCCACTGTCTTAATTACGTCCAGAATGAAGGTGACCAAATCTAGGCGTACTTTCTGTTCGATTTGCTCAAATTGTATTTCATAACTTGCCACCAACGCATCAATCTCTTCTTGTGTCTCCAAAGCTTCAGCTTTAGCTTCGATCTCTAAGTACAATTCTTCTGCCGCAACCTGCAGGTCAGCATTCTTGGCATCATATTCTGGATGGGCATAAAATAGAAACTCGAAGTCTACGTAGCCAATCGTGCTAGCCGAAGCCACATGCGGCACAACAAGAGCGATCAATAATACAAGCATAATTCCTAGTGTTTGTCTTCTCAAACTGGACACTCCTTTGAATTTCACTGTCATTACAATTCCACCCCCGACATATATTTCCTGCCGCTCTGTTATTTTTCGGGGGTGTTCACAACCAAATCTGCAATCGTCCTCTTTTCGAGGACACTGACAAACGCCCTCTGGGCCTCTTCCCATACTGGATGCATAGGACAGTTACCTTGTCTGGAGCAAACCAACTCACCACTGAGGCATTTTGAAATTGCAATGGGCCCTTCAATGAGTTCAATGACATCCTTCAGGGTAATCTCGGACGGATCCACCTCGAGGCGTACACCTCCACCTGGTCCGCGCACACCCACGACCCACCCAGGCGAACCTAGTTGTGCAATGATTTGGGGCAAAAAATTAACTGGGATCTCCTGCCGACTCGCAATCACCTTCGAGGATATAAATTCCCCTGGGTACTGAGCCAGTTCTACCAGCGCACTCACTGCATATTCCGATTTTTTAGTAATCTCCACTTACTCCACCACCCAACCCCGCGCAAAAAACAACTTGGCGGGCGTTTTTCTTTCCTATTCCTTACCAAAATTATACTGATATCAAGAACGTCTGTCAAGAAAGACAATGTTCCCTTACCCCTGCGAATCTGTTAGAATGGGGACAAACGACAATTAGGAGGCTCCGATATGGATCGAATCGGTATCATTGATCTGGGATCAAACTCTGTACGCTTGGTCATCATCGATGTTAAGGACAATGGTGCACATCATCAAATTGAAAACCTAAAGGAGTCCATCCGTTTACGTAGCGGTACCGACGCTGAGGGCTTTTTAACGGAAGAAGGGATCAACTCAGCTTGTGAGATGCTTTCCCTCTTCGTCCGATTCTGCAGGGCCAGAGACGTTAAAAAAATCATTGCGGTGGCGACCGCAGCGGTACGGCGAGCTCCTAATCGGGCCACTTTGATTAATCGAGTGGCTGAACTGACAGGCGTGACCATCCAAGTGCTGTCCAGCGAGGAAGAAGCATATTTAGGCTACATCGGACTCGTAAATAGCGTCACAGAACCCTCTGGCCTCATGGCCGATCTCGGCGGCGGGGCGTTGAAACTAGTAGGTTTTCAAGACCGCCTCAACAAAAACACAACCACCCTAGATTTCGGCTCTGTCTCCCTCATGGAGAAATATGGTCTCCAAGACCGACCTGCACCAGACAATCTCCATGCCCTGGAAGCCTTTCTCGCGGAGACTTTTTCTCGGATCAACTGGCTCCCAAATTTCCCAAAACTCATTGGTGTGGGGGGATCGTTTCGCTCCTTAGCTCGGGTCTATAGGCATCATGTGCAGTATGTACCCGATGTCACCCATGGCATCACCATCCCCATCGACGCTGTGAAAGATATCTACACTATGCTCAGCCGTATGGATCTCAACGAAAGACGGCAAGTGCCAGGCTTGGCACCGGACCGGGCTGACCTAAGTGTGACGGGCTTTGGCATCATTTATCACTTACTTAAGGCCACAGGTGGTCAAGAGTTGATGGTTAGTGCCAGTAGTCTCCGGGATGGCATCTTCTACAAGCACACCTATCCCCGGGATCCCATTTTGTTTAATGTGCTAACCCATCATATTAATAATCTCATCGACTATCACAACCTCGATGAGGACCATTTGCGACGGGTCTCAAACCTCGCCGTGATTCTGTTTGATCAGCTAGCACCACTGCACAAGTTGGGTAGCCACGAACGGAGACTGCTGCTTATCGCAGGGCTCCTGCACGAACTCGGAGCCGTCATCAGCGTGGAGAACATGGAAAAGCATACGCTCTACGCCGTCCTCAACTCACCCCTAAGGGGCATTACCCAAAGGGAGAGAGTATCTGCGGCATTTTTAGGTGCTTCCAATGACGGATTGGTTGATACCAATCTGCAACACTATCTGACCAATGGTCCCATCACAGAAGAAGACATAGCAAGTATCAAGAAACTCGCTCCCCTACTACAGATCGCCCACAGTCTGGATCGTTCCAGAACGGGGGTCGTCACGAATCTCCAAGCCACCCTAACACCAGAAGCTTGCGAAATTAAGGTCTTCGGCACACAAAAGCGAGAACTCGAAATACGTGACGCTCGCCGGCGAGCAGAAATGTTTAAGAACACCTATGGGGTCGAACTAAGAATCGTTCAAGGCTAGTTCGCTTCCCACTTGCAGGCACCAATGAGAAACTCCACCGCTTTACTCAGTCCCTGAGCATCCTCAGTCGTAAAGCGATTCAAGACAGGGCTATCCAGGTCCAGCACGCCCAGGAGCTGTCCCTCTGGGGTAATCATGGGAATCACGAGCTCTGAGCGGGACGCTGCATCACAGGCAATGTGGCCTGGGAAGGCATGAACATCAGGAACAACGATGGCTTCACGCTTGACAGCTGCGGTGCCGCAAACACCTTTGCCCAGTGGTATCCGAACGCAAGCAGGTTTCCCCTGAAATGGGCCCAAGACCAGTTCTGAACCTTCTCTTAGATAGAAGCCCACCCAATTCAGGGCTTCGAGTTCAGAGAACAGAAGCGCCGAGGTATTGGCCAAATTAGCCAACCAATGGGTTTCACCTTCCAAGAGACTCTCGAGTTGACGTTGCAGTAGTGCATAATCTGTATTGTACAAGACTCTCCCCTCCTGCTCCTTAGTATAGCTGAGGGGAGATGAAAGCGCCAGATTTGGCGCTTTTTTTCTGTCATTGAATGGCTAGAACATTGGCCACATCATGTTTGATTTGTCGCAAAGTCGTTGAAGGTTGGTACATAAGATTGTTGTACTGCGTAAGCATGTGTTTGGAGGAAAAGCGATGCATCGCCATGGAGATACTCGATCGCATCATTTCTTGCCAACGAGTTCGATCATCGTAGTACATGGGAATAACCTCGTCTATAAGAACCTCATAGAGCGACAACGCGTCCACCATGGTCTGCTCAGGTCCTTCATAACCCCCACCAAATTGCCAGCCCGTCACGCCATGCAAACAGCCTTCCGTCCACCAGCCATCCAAGACACTGAGATTGAGGACCCCATTTAAGGCCGCCTTCATGCCTGAAGTGGCGGAAGCCTCTAAGGGACGCTGCGGCGTATTGAGCCAGACATCGCAACCAGATGTCAGTAGCCTGCCTAGTTCCATGTTATAGTTTTCCAGAAAGACGACACTATCGGGAAACCTGTATGCCATCTCCGCCATATTGGCAACAATCCGTTTCCCCCATTCGTCGTCTGGATGGGCCTTCCCAGAAAAGACAATTTGGATGGTACGATCTTCAAGGAGAGGTTCTATCACATGGGGCTTGTGGAAAATCAAGCCACTCCGTTTATAGGCTGCCGCTCGGCGGGCAAAGCCAATGGTCAGGGCTTCCAAATCTAGAACGACACCTGTTCGATTTTCGATTTCCTCCAACAGCTTTTTCTTGAGCTGAAGATGGGTCTTCCAAAGATTTCCCTGCACCTGATAGGTCTGCTTCATCTGTTCATCCTGCCAAGAATCGACATGCACACCATTTGTGATACTGATTATTGGCGACGCCCCTGGATTGCCCCGCCACATAGCCCGGGCGGTAGCTCCATGAAGCTGGGACACTCCATTGGCTATGTAGCTGAGGCGCAATCCCGCAACTGTCATATTAAAGGGATTCCCCCCAATTTGCTCCACCTGATCATATTCCAGACCAGCCCAGGCACCCATATGCTTGAGCAAACCATGATCATGTTCCTCATTGCCTGCCATCACTGGTGTGTGGGTGGTAAAGACAATTTGTTGGCGTGTATCCTCCCAAGCACGGTGAAAATCCGCTCCCCGAGACATTTTTTCCCGGATCAATTCCAGGCCCGCAAAGACTGCGTGACCCTCATTCAGATGGTAGATGTCTGGGTCAAAGCCTAGGCGTCCTAAAAGGCGAACTCCGCCAATACCCAAGACCATTTCGGCTGCCACCCTTTCCTGGGGCGAGCTGGCATAGAGCTGCCTGGTGATCCAGCCATGGGATGTACCGGGCAGATCTGCATCGAGGAGATAGAGGGGAGCATTCTTAAACGCTTCGGTCTTCCAAACCTTGCATGTAACCTCTTCCCCTCGAATCCAGAGACTCACAGTAATTCCCGTATCCTCCAAGTGCGAACGATCGTAGTTCTGTCTCGAGTGTTGCGGAAAGCCGTCTTTATCAAGGTATTGATCGGAATATCCCTCGCTCCAAAGGATACCGACGCCCACATAGGGCATCTTCATATCTCCGGCTGTTTTCAGAATGTCCCCTGCTAACACCCCGAGCCCCCCCGAGTAGATGGGAAATGTCTCATCTAAACCATACTCCATGCAAAAGAACGCTACTTTTGGTTGGGGAATAGCTACCATGTACTATCTCTCCTATCTTTGGTGCCTTTTGATCATCTCAACATAATGTCCTATCAGGTTTGTGGCCCCCGCCCCGCTCTCAGCCTCGCCATACAACCTAAAGACGGGCTCATCCCCATCGGGAACAGCCAAAACCCAACCATCATCAAAGCGCTCTTTGATTCCTTCCAGATAGAGGGTCCGTTCGGGGTCCGAGCTTTCAATCAGTTTTCGCATCACCCGCCCCTTATCGTCCCAGGGGCAATGTACTTCAGCCTGGTTAACCTGGGGTGTTCCCTGCCATGAGCTGAGAGGTGTCCCAGTGGAGCTAATAAATGTAAGGAGCTCACCGATACTCGCGAGTGGTTCAATATGGGGAAATACCTCCAGGTTCTCATGGACAAAGGAGTTCCCCAAGTCTGTGGCCGCCTCCATCCAAAATGGAGCCTCCATTTTCGTCCAGCAGATATCCAGTCCCTGTTCCCTGGCGGTTTGAGCCACGGCCTCGGAAAGATCAAGGGGCATGGCTATGGCTTGTTTCTTTCGCCACTTAAGGGCATAGGCAAATCCCTTCCACCAATCCTGGGTCGAGAGGCGAGCTCCGTTTTCATCTTGGAAATGCCAGGATTGGTTCTCCACTACGATGGTGGGAAGTCCTGGGACTCCATCAAAGACGACCTGGTAGCCACCTTTGATCAAAAAGTCCCGGATCATCTCTCCAAAGGGATCTGTAGGAGGTTCAATGCGCAAACCCACTTGAAACTGGGGTGAGCCGCTTGAATAGTAACTGGCTAGGTGCCTCAAATAACGCTTTTTTAGGCCAGCGACCTGTATGAAATCTCCCAGTTCTTCGGCGCCAAAGCGAGGATAGTCTTCCCTGACAAAAATTACCTCTAGGTTCCTTTGATCACGCTTGGAGAGTAAGCGACCACGATGATCCCAACACTCTACGAAGACTACATTCGGCTCAAGGCTCGTTACGCCCACATGTAAAGCCCCGTCTAGATTCATCTCCTGTACAGCAAATCTGGTGATGCGGCCCGCCACATCCCCGCCATCCCTAGTATCAAGTCCCCCTCCCCTGAGTCCAACAATTAGGGCTCGCTTGGCAAGATCCGCCACCGGCGTAAAGTCGCTGGTAACCAAGATCTTCTTATGCCTTCCCAGGAAGGCTCCATAGCTCAAGCCGATTCGAATCAGGGTCTCTGGCGTCAGATTTGTTCGGATATCCCCGGCTATCCCCTGTTTTGTAAAGAGCGGTCTCTGCTCTTGGTTTCCCCAAACGAGAGAATCTCGTAACTTGGTACCACTTACGATCACTTTTTCTGGCCAAACTTTCGTGTTGGGAGTGATCGTCGACATGGCGCCGACCTGGACCTTCGGTCCCAGCACTGCTCCTTCATAAATCTCGCTTTCCTTTTCCACCACAACGTCTTTGGCCAAGACACAACCTCGCAACTGGCTACCGCTAGCCACCTTCACTCCGGACCAAAGTAGACTTTGCTTGAGACTAGCATGGGGATCAACATAGCTGAAAGAACCAATCACAGAATAGGGACCCACATAGGCATGGGCACCAATTCTTGCTCCTCTTCCAATGTAAACTGGCCCCTCGATTTTGGCATTTTCATGAATCCCGACATCCCCTTCAACAAAGATGCGGTCCCTTTGCGGTGTGGGCAAATCCAACTTCACTTTCCCATCTAGACAATCCCTTTGCGCTTGCCGATAGATATCCAGATTGCCCACATCAGACCAGTAACCAGAAGCCACATAGCCAAAAAGTGGAGCCTGGCGCCTGAGAAGCTCCGGGAAAACGTCTTGGCTAAAGTCTACTTTCTGGCCAGGACGAACCAGATCTAAAACTTCCGGTTCCAGAATATAGATCCCGGTATTCACCGTGTCGCTAAACACTTGGCTCCAAGTGGGTTTCTCTAAGAACTGTTTGATCCGCCCATCCTCACCAGTTAAGACCACCCCATAACTCAGGGGATTGGCCACACTGGCTAAGACTAATGTGGCCAAAGAACCCCTCTGTTTATGAAAGGCAATGGCCTTGGTTAGATCGATGTCTGTCAGAGCGTCACCACTGACTACGACGAAGGTGTCATCGAGAAATCTCGCTGCATTCTTCACGCTACCAGCAGTTCCCAGGGGCTCCCCCTCGATGTAATACGACATGGAGACCCCAAAATCGGAACCATCTTGAAAGTAGGCGGTTACATCATCGGGAAGATACCAAAGGGTGCTGGCCACCTCCTTAAATCCATGCCTTTTCAAGAGATTGAGAATGTGTTCCATCATCGGTCGATTTAAGATGGGAACCATAGGTTTGGGAATCGTACAAGTAAGGGGCCTGAGTCTCGTTCCCTCACCACCGGCCATGATTATTGCTTTCACGTGTACGTCCCCCCTTCTCTCCAAATGTACTCGTAATCTGATAGCGGTCATAAGACTCCTTGTTGTCGTGGGGCTTGGGAGCTACTTCTTGGAAACTCTCCACCGTTTGCTTGGCAATCTGTTTCCAATCGAATTTCTCTTTCAGATCCTGGGTAGCCCGGGCTTTGAGGGTTTGGGCAAAGGCTTTATCGCCTAGGACATGGAGAATGTTGTCTGCCAGAGAATTACTATTTCCAGCGTAGAAGGTGAGTCCGTTCTGACCATGTTCCACCGTCTCCCTAAAACCGCCCACGTCACTGACTACAACTGGAGCCATTGCCGCCATGGCCTCGAGGGCCACAATGCCAAAGGGCTCGTAGCGACTGGGGAAGACCGCCGCATCCGCCAGTCGATATAAGCTATTACGTGTCAGATCATCGACAAAACCTGGGAAAAGAACCTTCTCCCCTAAACCCATGTCACAAGCTTGTCGCTTCAACTCATCTGTCATGGGCCCCGTACCTGCAATGATGAATTTCGCTCGGGGGCGGTAAGAGAGCACCTTGGGGACCGCGGAGAGTAAAAGGTCAATGCCTTTTTCAAACACATGACGTCCCACATACAGAACGATTTCTTCGCTGGGAGTGGCCCAGTTGTTGCGCCAAGCATCAAGATTAGGATGAACATTGGCAAAGTCAGCGGCCCTCACCCCATTGGGGATTACCCTAAGCTTGTCTTCTGGCACCTGAAATATTCTCCGCAACTCTTCACGCATATACTCGCTACAACAAATCACCCGATACGACTCATAAGTGAGCCACCATTCCAGATCACTGATGTGACGCTGCAGGTCGGTATGGAGACCGTTATTGCGCCCCCATTCTGTAGCATGGATTGTTGAGACCAGTGGCTTCTGAAAGGCATGTTTCAACACCTTGGCGCTAGGAGCCACCAGCCAATCATGGGCATGGATCAAATCAAAATCCACTTGACGTAAAAGCTCTACCCCCTTTTGTACCAAGTGGTAGTTCATAAAGTGGACCTCGTCCAAAAAACCCATTGGCTTAGGAAAAAACTGGTTCACCCGGTAGACCCGTACTCCCTGGACATACTCCGTTTGCTCACTCTCTGGCCAATCCCCTGTGACCACCGACACCTCGTGCCCCTCTGCCACTAACGCCTGTGATAAATCTGCCACCGCTCGAGCCAAGCCTCCGATCACCTTCGGAGGATACTCCCACGTCAACATCAACAACTTCAATTCAGGTCACCACCTCAAAACTCTCTCTCATCAAAGGATACCCTAGACAGAAGGGTATTATTAGCAAGTTTAGATCGAGAACACAAGAAGACCGTAACCGGTCACATAGTCGCTGGAAAATTCTGGGGAAGGAGATTCGAAGAATGTAGCCAAATTAAAGACGAGAACTGTTTGAAGGAGCTGACTATGAGAAAATTTCACCGGAACAGACCATCTATCTATCCTTTTGACCCGTGGCAGGTGGTGGAAACCGAGTTTAAGGCGGAGTACAATCACCGCAACGAGTCAATTTTCAGTCTAGGCAACGGCTATATGGGCTTAAGAGGAACCTTCGAAGAGGGCTTACCAGAGCACATCCCTTCCACGCCTGGAGCCTACATGAATGGCATCTACGAAACAGAACCCATTATCTACGGCGAATTCATGGCCAAACAGCCAAGGGAATACCAATCCATGATCAATGTTACCGATTGGAAGGGGCTTAAGATCCTAATTGGCAGTGAAGAATTCTCCATGCTAAATGGTGTCGTGGAGGATTATTCTCGAACCCTTGACCTGAAGGAAGGCGTATTGCGGCGCGAACTGGTTTGGACTAGCCCCAAAGGCAGGCGCCTTCGAATTTCCTTTGAACGTTTCATTTCCCATGCCAGCCAACATTTGGCCTTTCTCCGCTGTGCAGTTACGCCACTCAACTTCGCTGGGACGATCACGTTTCGTTCAACTGTGGATGGAGCGGTCCAGAATTACCACCATCTAAGAGAGCCTGCCCTCGAAGTTGTTTCCACCGCGCTCACCCATGAAGGTGGAGTGTTGCTTTCCCGTACCAAGAGCAGCAAGATTACAGTGGGCTGTGGAGTAACCCATAAGACGGATCCAGCTACCTCTATCATGGGATCTGCCTCTTCCACCAGCCTCGACTTTGTAGCCCGCCTCCAGGCCCAGGCTGACCAAACCATTACACTGGAAAAATACATCGCCCTTGCCTCTTCCCGGGAAGTAGCTGAAGAGCAACTTGGTAGCTTCTTGCAACGATTGGTGAAGCGGAGTTCGGAGCGGGGTTATGCCAAGGCGCGCCAGGACCATGTAGATTTCCTCGCCAAGTACTGGAACGATACAGATGTAGAGATCGAAGGAGATCTTGCTTTGCAGCAGGGTATGCGTTTTAATGCGCTGCAGCTTCTCAGTTCCACAGGACGTGATGGCAGAACCAATGTAGCCGCTAAGGGATTGAGTGGAGAGTACTATGAGGGACATTATTTCTGGGACACAGAAACCTACATCATTCCCTTTTTCCTCCATAGTCAACCAGATCTTGTTCGCAAGCTTCTCGAGTACCGTTATAGCATCCTCGATGCAGCAAGGCTCAATGCAAGGCGCATGCGCGATCAAGGCGCCCTCTATGCTTGGCGTACGATTAATGGGCACGAAGCCTCAGGCAACTTCTTAGGATCGACGGTACAGTACCATATTAACGCTGCGGTGGCCTATTCCATTAAGAAGTACGTCGAAGCCACGAATGATCTAGATTTCTTGCAGGAAATGGGAGCAGAGATCCTCTTTGAGACCGCTCGGTGCTGGGCGCATCGAGGCGTGTTTTCGGAATCACGGGGGGGAAAATATTGCATTAACGAAGTCTGCGGTCCCGATGAGTATAAACCTGGAGTGAACAATAACTGCTATACGAACTATATGGCTCGATTCAATCTCCAGACCGCCCTAGAGGCACGGGAGCTCTTAAGTAGAGACTACCCCCAAGTTCTTTCCGACTTAACGGAAAAACTCAAGCTTGACGAAGCAGAATTTGCCTTATGGCAAAGATGCGCCGACGAGATGTACCTTCCCTACCACGAGGAACTTGGAATCCATCCTCAAGACGATTCCTTTGTCCATAAGGATCCGATTGATATTGACTCCATACCCCAAGATGAAATACCACTGGTGGCCAATTGGCATCCCTTAGTCATCTGGCGTTATCAGTTGATCAAACAAGCCGACGTGATTTTGCTCATGTTACTCCTTGGCGATCAGTTTACTCTGGCGGAGAAGAAAGCTAACTATGACTATTATGAACCAAAGACAACCCATGATTCGTCCCTCTCCCCAGCCATTTACAGCATTATCGCCTCAGAACTAGGTTATGAAGAATTTGCCTATAACTATTTCCTGCAGACCGTCCGTTTAGACTTAGATGACTACAACCGGAATGCATGGCAAGGTCTCCACACCGCCTGTATGGCTAGTTCTTGGATGGGTGTAGTGAATGGTTTTGCCGGTATGCGTACCTTTAATGGGGACTTAAGCTTCAAACCCTATTTGCCGGGAAAATGGCAGAGCTACAGCTTCAAAGTAAAATTCAAAGGCGCGCAGCTCCAGGTTAAGGTCACCAAGGAAAGCACATCCTATACCCTATTGCAGGGTGAGGCTTGTTCCTTTTTCCATTTTACGCAACCGGTTACATTGCGTCTGGGAGAGACAATTGAGAAGGAACAGACCCATGCCTAGAATCATGGCAATTTTGATCGCCCTGATGGTCCTGTCCCTTTCAGCCCTAGGGCAAGGCCAAGAAATTGTGATTTTGCACACCAATGATCTGCACGGAGAATCCCTAGCCCAGATCGCAACTATGGTGGACGATCTGCGAGTCACCCATCCAGACTTGCTCCTCCTCGATGCAGGCGATTTGTTCTCAGGAACACCTGTTTCAAGTCTGTTTCAGGGACAGGCCGAAGAAACCGCGGTCTTGACCCTAGGTTTTGATGCCTTGACCCTTGGCAATCATGATTTTGACTTTGGCTTAGACACACTGAAGCGGTCCTTAGATGCCGGAGTGCCTTGGCTGGCCGCGAATATCTTTCGGGAAGATGGAACACACCTTGTAACCCCCTTTCTCATCAAGGAGATAGGAGACGTCCGAGTCTTGATTGTAGGGCTCACGACGGTATCTACACCGAAGATGTCGTTTCCCCGAAATGTGGCAGGTCTGACATTTGCCGATCCAGTGAGCACCTTGAAAGAGGTGCTCCAAGGACAAGAGGGAGCATATGATATCTGCATTGTCCTTTCCCACCTGGGTTATGGCGAAGATTTGCTCTTGGCCCAAAAAGTTCCCCAGATCACCGCCATCCTTGGGGGTCACAGTCATACCGTCTTGGCCAAGCCTGTGAGAATTGGCCAGACTTTGATCAGCCAAACCGGTTCATCCGGACGCTATCTAGGGAAAGTTGTAGTTAGTGGCCAAGGAGGGGTTTACAAAGCAGAAGGAGAGTTGCTTGAGATAACAGAGAAGATACCGCCCCATCCAGCCATCGTGTCCATCGATGACCTTTTCGGAGCTGCTTTGGCCTTGGAAATGGCGGAGCCCCTGGGCCATGCTCCACGAGGTTTCACAAAAAATGCTATGGGCCTCCTCCTCACCCAAGCACTCCTGGATTTTAGTGGTGCAGATGCCGCCCTTTACAATGGCGGAGGCGTTCGTTCTGGTCTAGACCAGGGACCTGTAACCAAGGGCGATGTCTTTACAGTGGAACCCTTTGGCAATGAGCTTGTCCAAATTACGCTACGGGGACCAGACTTCGCGGAACTTCTGGCCACCAAGTCTGGGCGCTCCAGCGATTTTTACCGAGGTCCCAGGCTAATTGATTTAGAACGTAGTTACACCGTTGTGACCAGTGATTTCTTGGCCAGTGAGGGGTCCAATTATCCCATGTTAGCCCGAGGCGAACTTGTCTACCTAGGCTCCACAGTTCGCCAGGTGCTCGAGGCACATTTGCAGAGTAGTGTTCTAGTGCCCATAAAAAAAGAAGGCGCCCTCTGAGGTCAGCCTTCTTTTTATCTGCTAGCTAAGACAAATCCGATAACAAGTAGTGATAAACGAGCTTGGCCGTGTTCACCAAGGAGTCTACATGGGTCCGCTCAAAGGCGTGGGAGGCATCAATTCCTGGACCAACCAGTCCATGAACAATGTCATGACCAGCCCGGAGCGCCGCACTGGCATCGGATCCATAAAAGGGATAAATATCCACCTTGTAACCAATCTTATTCTTTTCCGCCAGGTTCACCAGATGCTGTCTGAGTCTTGCATTATAGGGTCCCGTTGAATCCATGGCACAAATAGAAACGGTGAACTCATCCGTTGTCTGCCCATCTCCAATGGCGCCCATGTCGACGGCCAAGTACTCCACGACTTCCTCGGGAATGTTGGAGTTACCGCCAAAACCAATCTCTTCATAGTTGGAAAAGAGAAAATGCGTCGTATGGCGAAGTTCCTCTTGGTTCTCCTGCATCTCCTGGAGTAAGTACATCAACACACCTGCACTGGCCTTGTCATCCAAGTGTCGCGACTTGATAAAGCCCGTGGGTAAGATTTCAACCCGGGGATCAAAGGCTACGAAATCACCGACCTGAATTCCAAGTGCCCGCACATCATCAGCGCTCTCGACCTTAGCGTCTAACCGCACTTCCATGTTGGCCTGATTACGTTCGGCGGTGGACGCATCTTTGTACACATGGACCGAGCTTTGATGCATTAAAATCGTGCCTGTGAATGTGTTGTCATCGGCGGTAAAGATTTTGCAGTACTCACCTTCCACATGAGCCCATCTTGAGCCACCGATCATCGTTAAGCGGAGACGTCCGTCAGCCTTAATCTCCTTCACCATCGCACCTAGAGTATCCACATGGGCTGTTACCAAGCGATGATGGTCCGAATCTCTGCCAGGTACCGTGGCTATCAGCGCACCCTTTCGGTTTCTCACATACGAAATGCCGAGTCGATCAAGAAAAACTGCGATATGGTCAATGATCTGATCGGTGTATCCAGATGGACTCGGAATGGAAACCAACTCATTGATAATCTGCAGAAGTTCCTTTCCGCTAAAGGTAATGGGCAATCTAATCAGCCTCGCTTTCCATGAGGATACTTATTTGACGTCTGTTGTTTTATCCCTTCTGCCAGGAAAGAAAACGGATAGTCTCGCGTCCTTTTCCTTAGACTATGGGCAGGGAGGGGGAAATATGATGCGGAAAGCTGATCAAAAACCCAGAAGAATCAGGGATCGGCCCATCGAAGAACACTCCACAGCAGCCTGGGCCAATGTGGAGCGAGAAAAGCCAAACTCGAAAGTTCCGGTGCCGAGCACCGAAGATATGGAACTTGCCCGAGAATGGGTCAATCATAATCGGAAGTAAAAAAAGGGGGGCTTCCCCCCTTTCTTAATGACTGGCTAAGCGCATGTACTCCTCCAGACGGCTTTGGGCATCGGCTTCGGCCTGGGCGAAGAGTTCATCTGCCTCCTCAGGAAAGGTGCGCTGTAGCGATGAGTAACGCAGTTCACTCAGGAGAAACTCCCTAAAGGATGCACTGGGAGCTTTGGAGTCTAGCGTGAAGGGATTTTTGCCGTCCTTTTTAAGCAGTGGATTATAGCGATAAAGATGCCAATAACCCGCTTCTACCGCTCGCTTTTCCTGCAAGATACTAGATCCCATTCCACTTTGGATTCCATGATTGATACAGGGCGAGTAAGCAATGATTAACGAGGGGCCAGGGAAACTTTCCGCTTCAAGAATCGTGCGGATGGTATGATTCATATTGGCACCCAAAGCAATTTGGGCCACATACACATACCCGTAGGTCATGGCCATTCGCCCGAGATCCTTCTTCCGAATCCGTTTCCCTGAGGCCGCAAACTTGGCCACCGCAGCAGTTGGAGTTGCCTTGGAAGACTGTCCCCCCGTATTGGAGTAGACTTCCGTATCCAAGACTAGGATATTGACATCTTCACCCAAGGACAGTACATGATCCAATCCTCCGTAACCAATATCATAGGCCCAGCCATCGCCCCCAATAATCCACTGCGACTTTTTCGTTAAGTGCTCCCTCCTCTTCAGAACTTCCTCCAGAGCGGCGTTTCTTTTTCCCTCGCGCTCCAATGTCTCCACCAGTCTTTGGCTCATCTTTGGCGAAAGGAGAGAGTTTGTACGATTTTCCATCCATGCCAAGCAAGCTTCCCTGGTGGCATCTGTGAGGGAGGCATCTGTGGCCAGTTCCCCTACCAATTGATACAGACGTTTCTCGATTGGCTTTCCACCCAAACGCATGCCAAAACCAAATTCGGCATTATCCTCAAAGAGGGAGTTAGCCCAGGCAGGTCCCTGTCCTTCTGCGTTTGTCGAATAGGGAAAGGAGGGTGCACTGGCCCCATAAATGGATGAGCAACCTGTGGCATTGGCAATGAGCATCCGCTCACCAAAGAGCTGAGTGAGGAGGCGAATATAGGGGGTCTCTCCACAGCCCGGGCAGGCGCCGTGAAACTCGAAAAGTGGTGTGCGGAACTGGCTGTTTTTGAGGGTTCGCCAATCGACGAAATCCTCTTTACTGGTAACCTCCAGGGCGTAATACCAGTTGTCCTTTTGCTTGGCAATTTCTTGATCTGCGGGCCTCATGACTAAGGCTTTCTCCGGTGCAGGACATATATCAGCGCAGTTTCCGCAACCTGTACAGTCTAAAGGACTCACCTGGATGCGATAACCAAATCCTTCAAGCCCTTTGCCAATCGCTTGCTTAGTTGTGAAGCTTGCTGGAGCCTTTGCCCTCTCTTTTTCATCCAATAAGAACGGCCGGATGACCGCATGGGGACAAACAAAGGAGCACTGGTTACACTGAATACAACGTTCGATCTGCCACTCGGGGATGGTCACAGCAATGCCTCGTTTTTCATAGGCCGTGGTACCATTGGGATACGCTCCATCCTCTCTACCCAAGAAGGCGCTCACTGGCAGATCGTCACCCTCCATACGTTGCATGGGCAGTTGAATTTCTTCCACAAAGGGTGGGGCTCCCAGGGCATCATCTTCCCGCAAATCCCGAAGTTCAGCCCATTCCGGCGGAACTTTCACTTCATTCAAGGCGGTAGCTCCCTGATCAATCGCGGCAACGTTCATCTCCACAATCTTCTTACCCTTACGCCCGTAGAGTTCCTCAACGGACTCTTTGAGAAAGGCTAAGGCCTCTTCCACAGGAATGACCTTGGCGAGCTTAAAGAAGGCAGCTTGCATCACCATATTAATCCGATTACCTAAGCCTAATTTTCCGGCAATAGAAATGGCATCGATGGTGTAGAACTTGACCTTTTTTTCCGCCAGGGTCCGTTTCAAATGGGGCGGCAGATTCTCTTCAAGCTCCTTACCTTCCCAGGGACAGTTCAAAACAAAGGTCCCCCCGGGCTTGATCCCTTTAAGTAAGTCGTAATTGTTCACAAAGGCCTTGTTATGACAAGCAATATAGTCGGGATGATCCACTAAATAGGGAGCTCGAATGGGATGCTTGCCAAAGCGCAGGTGAGAGACTGTGGTACCCCCCGATTTTTTGCTGTCATAGAAGAAGTAGGCTTGGGCATACAAATCGGTGTGCTCGCCAATGATCCGAACCGCCCCTTGGTTAGCTCCCACAGTACCATCGGAACCTAGACCCCAAAACTTGCAGCCAATGGTACCTTCCGGCGTGATGTCCAAAGGCTCCCCTGCAGGAAGGGAACTGTGGCTCACATCATCAATGATCCCAATGGTAAAGCGGTCTTGTGGCGCATGTTGCTCAAGATTCTTAAAGACCGCCACAATTTGGGATGGTACGGTATCCTTGGACCCTAATCCGTAGCGACCACCCACAATGGTCACATCCCCCTGGAGGTGTTCACAGGCCTTGACCACATCCAAGTGCAAGGGTTCCCCGGCAGAACCAGGCTCTTTAGTGCGATCCAAGACGGCAATTTTACGCACTGTGTGGGGCAAAACCCGCAGCAGATGTTGGGCTGAAAACGGACGGTAAAGATGGACCTTGATCGCCCCTACCTTCTCCCCTCGCCCTTGGAGATAATCAACGGTTTCTTCAATGGTGTCGCAAACAGATCCCATAGCAATGATCACTCGTTCTGCCTCAGGATGACCATAGTAGTCAAAGAGCCGATACCTTCGGCCCGTTATTTGGCCCAAGCGGTTCATATAGTCTTCCACAATCTCTGGCACCGCTGCATAGAAAGGATTGGCCACCTCCCTGCCTTGAAAATAGATGTCGGGATTCTGCGCTGTACCCTTGGTAGCGGGCCTCTCCGGACTTAAACCCCGCCTCCGGAAGTTCTCTAGGGCATCCCAATCCACAAGTTTGATCATCTGATCATACTCTAGGGCTTCGATTTTCTGGTATTCATTCGAGGTTCGGAAACCGTCAAAGAAGTGCAGGAAGGGTACCCTCGCCGAGAGTGTGGAAAGATGGGCTATACATGCCAGATCCATCACTTCCTGTACATTGGCTGCTACGAGATGGGCAAAGCCTGTCTGACGACAAGCCATGACATCCTGATGGTCACCAAAGATCGACAAGGCATGCGTAGCCAAAGCCCTCGCGCTCACATGAAACACGCAGGGTAGAAGTTCTCCAGCAATTTTGTACATGTTGGGAATCATCAATAACAGCCCCTGGGACGCTGTGAAGGTCGTTGTTAGAGCCCCAACACTTAAAGAGCCGTGAACTGCTCCAGCAGCACCTGCTTCCGACTGCATTTCCACAATTTCAGGTACATCACCAAACAGGTTCTGCCTACCATGAGCACTCCACTCATCCGCCAATTCTGCCATGGGCGACGAAGGAGTGATGGGATAAATGGCACTTACCTCAGTAAAAGCATAGGCCACATGGGCCGCTGCTTCGTTTCCATTCACTGTCACAAACTTTTTCACATACAGTCCCCCATCCTCTGCAAGATTCCTCCCTATTATTTGATAAATACGCGTTCTCATACAAGAATGGGCACGGGATTCGGATTTAAACAGGGATTTTTTTGATCTTAGCCCCAGTTTCTTGAACTTCGATACGAAATTCACAAGGGTGTTATTTTTTGGGGAATTCACCCAAGAAAATGGAAATTCTAGAAGGATTAATGAGGGTCTTGCTTAATATGTTACATGAATAACAAGCAAAGGAGGTCGTATAGTAGTGATCGAGCTAAACAAGGACACATGGGAAGAGCATATCCCTAACGCAACGGGTTGGGCACTCGTGGATTTTTGGAGCCCGAAGTGTGTACCCTGCATGAATCTGATGCCAGAGATCAAAGCCTTGGCCGAGAAGTATGAGGGTAAGTTGGATTTCTATTCCATGGACACAACCAAAGCGAGACGTTTGGCCATGGCCCAAGGTGTCATGTCCTTACCAGTGATTGCCTTTTACCATAACGGGGAAAAGAAACATGAGTTTTCCGGCGAGTTTGGAGCTGAAGACGTAGAGAAGAAGATCCAGGAGATCATTGGCTAAAGCTTGCCAAAAAAGGGAGGTGAATGTATGGAATTCAAATTAGGTAACATTTTCATCAAAGATTTGCAGTTCGGTTTCAAGACAGAAGTCAAGGACGGAACCCTCTTCGTTAACAAAGAAGAGCTTACTGAGTATTTGCTCGAAGATGAACACCTAGCCTCGGTGGAAATTGATATTGCCCGCCCAGGTGAATCCGTGCGTATCATGCCGTGTAAAGATGTCATTGAGCCCAGGGTGAAACCTGAACAAGATGGCGGAATCTTCCCAGGCATGGTCAGCAAAATGTTTACCGCAGGTCAAGGCACAACCCATGTACTCAAAGGGGTTGGCGTGGTGACAACAGGTCAAATTGTTGGATACCAAGAGGGAATCATTGATATGACAGGTCCCGGAGCAGAACTAACACCGTTCTCCAAGCTCAACAACTTGGTCATCGTGGCCGAGCCTGCAGAAGGTGTCGTAACCTATCAGCATGAATCAGCGCTGAGAAAGATGGGCTTAAAGGCAGCTAACTACCTTGGAGAAGCAGCCCGCAATCTGACACCAGACGAAACGATCACCTATGAAATTCTACCCTTGCACAAGTATCACGAGAAATATCCTGATCTGCCAAAAGTAGCCTATGTGTACATGCTGCAGAGTCAAGGTCTTCTCCATGATACGTACTACTACGGAGTGGATGTCAAGAACATGACGCCCACTTACATGAATCCAACAGAAGTGATGGACGGCGCCATCGTGAGTGGTAACTGCGTATCCGCTTGCGACAAGAACACCAGCTACCACCACCTCAACAGTCCAGTCATCCATGACCTCCTTGCACGCCATGGTAAGGACCTCTGTTTTGTTGGCTGTGTTATCACAAATGAAAACGTAACGCTCCTTGACAAGCAACGTTCATCTGACTTAACGGCGAAATTGGTCGAGTCTTTAGGTGTTGATGGCGTGATCATCAGTGAAGAAGGCTTCGGTAACCCTGACACTGACTTGATCATGAACTGCAACAAGATTGAAGCCAAAGGCATCAAGACCGTTCTGGTTACCGATGAGTACGCTGGTCAGGACGGAACATCCCAATCCCTCGCAGACGGTAGCCCCAGTGCCGACGCAATTGTAACTGGCGGAAACGCCAACGAACTGGTTACCTTGCCAGTTCTGGATAAAGTCATTGGGAATGTGGATCCTGCTGAAGTCATTGCTGGCGGTTTCAAAGGAAGTCGCAAAGATGACGGAACCATCGTAGTCGAGTTGCAGGCCATTATGGGCGCAACGAACGAACTGGGCTTTAACAAATTAACAGCTCGCGAGTTTTAATCAATCGCTTAATCAATCGTTTAATCAAGAGAAGGAGGATTTGGCCATGATCGATCTTAACGGCAAACATATTGCCATTATTGGCGATCGAGATGGTATTCCGGGTCCAGCTATTGAAGCCTGCATCGAAAATACAGGCGCAATAATTGGCTTCTCCACCACCGAATGCTTTGTTTGAACGGCGGCAGGAGCAATGGATCTAGAAAACCAAACTCGTATTAAAGATTTGGTTGAAAAAGTAGGTAGGGAAAATGTAATTGTCATCTTGGGTGGAGCCGAAGCAGAAGCTTCTGGCCTAGCCGCTGAAACAGTTACCACAGGCGATCCTACTTTTGCAGGTCCATTGACAGGGGTTCAGTTAGAACTCCCCGTATACCATATTCTTGAGCTTAAAGACATCGTTCCTGAAGATGTGTGGGAAGACCAGATTAGTATGATGGAAATGGTCCTAGATGTCGATGACATCATCAAGGAAGTCACCACCTATCGTACACAGAATGGGGGGTAAGTGTATGGAAGAGAAA
>JAAYOK010000068.1 GCA_012520355.1 Bacillota bacterium
TCATGGGTGATAAAGATATACGATAGGTTCATGCGATCCTGCAATTCTTTCAGGAGATTTAGAATCTGGGCTTGAATCGACACGTCAAGGGCAGAAACTGGCTCATCACAAATGATCAGTTGGGGCTCCATCGATAGGGCCCGGGCAATTCCGATCCTCTGTCGTCGGCCGCCATCTAGTTCATGGGGATAGCTGTTGATCAGTCGTTCCGCCAAGCCAACTGTTTCCATAAGCTCCAAGACTCGTTCTTCGATCTCATGCTTATTCTTCAAGATCTTATTCACTCTCAGGGGTTCTGCAATGATCTGGCTGACCGTGTTTTTCGGATCAAGGGACGAAAATGGATCCTGGAAAATGATCTGGATATCCTTTCTCATTTTCCGCATCTCCCTCAGACTCAGCTTCGCTAGGTCAACTCCATTGAAAAGTACCTCTCCAGAAGTAGGCTCAAGCAGCCTGAGAATGGATCTTCCCGTAGTGGACTTTCCGCAGCCTGATTCCCCAACGAGTCCCAGGGTCTTCCCCCGTTCCAGAGTAAAACTAATACCATCGACCGCTTGCAGAGGACCTCGGGATGTGGGAAAGTACTTCTTTAGGTTACGCACTTCCAAGATGGTATCGGCCATTAGGATCTCCCCCTTTCAATCTGAAATCCCGGCCTATCATACGCCACGCATCGAACCTTGTGCGTATCGCTGACCGTCCTTAATTCGGGTACCGCCTTCAGACAGTCTTCGCTGGCATAGTTGCACCTCGACGCGAAAGAACAACCGGGGGGTAAATCCATCGGATCGGGCATTAAACCCTGAATCGGTTTAAGCATACGTTGACGGTTTCTGATGTTCGGTAGCGAATTGAACAACCCCTCCGTATAAGGATGCATCGTACGGTTAAAGACATCTTCCAGGGTTCCTTGTTCCACAATACGCCCAGCGTACATCACCATCACATCATCGCATACCTCGGCCACGATGCCCAGGTCATGGGTGATCATAATAATTGAGGTATCGTACTTCATCTTCAGATCATTCATCAGCTCTAGTACCTGAGCCTGGATGGTCACGTCAAGAGCTGTGGTGGGTTCATCTGCAATCAGCAACCTAGGATTGCAGGCCAAAGCAACCGCGATAACAACCCGCTGCTTCATACCACCAGAGAACTGATGGGGATACTCATTGTACCGTTCCTTCGGTATACCTACCAGCTCCAGCATTTCCTTGGCCTTCTCCATGGCTTCTTTCTGCGAAAGACCTTCATGGATTTCCAAACTTTCTGCAATCTGTTCACCAACGGTAAAGACCGGATTGAGAGATGTCATGGGATCTTGAAAGATCATGGACATGTCTTTACCGCGCACCTCATCCATCTTGAGGTTAGGGAGTCCGAGAATGTCTCGTCCATCTAGCATAAGCTTACTACACTCCACAACTCCAGGCGGGTCCGGAATCAAACGTAAGATAGCCAAGGCAGCTGTAGTCTTTCCTGCTCCGGTTTCACCCACAAGACCGATCGTCTGTTTCGACTTCAGTTTCAAGTCAAAGCCATTGAGGGCGTTTACTACACCATCTTCCGTTTCATAGCGTACTACAAGATTCTCCACATCCAGGATATATTCATTCGTCTTGTCTTTCACCTTACTACTCACTCCCTGTGGGATTATCATCGTTTCAATTTGGGATCCATGGCGTCACGCAGTCCATCGCCAATTAGGTTCAGGGAAAGAACCGTCAGCATGATGGCTAATCCTGGAAACAGGGTCATATAGCTATAACCGCGTATATAGGATCGACCTGCCGCAAGCATACTCCCCCACTCTGGCGCAGGGGCTGGAACCCCCAAGTTCAAGAAACTCAGCTGGGCTGAGGAAATAATTGCAGAACCAACACGAAGTGTCGCCTGAACAATAATTTGGGAGACACAGTTTGGCAACACGTGAAGGACAACAATCTGCCACTCAGGCATCCCGATGGCTCTGGCTGATTCGATGTATTCTTCACCTCGAACGGTCAAGACCGCTGCTCGAGCTACGCGAACAAAGGGGGCTGTACTTGCAATACCCACGGCGATCATAAGATTCGCCGTACTCTTGCCCAAGGCAGAAACCACCGCAATAGCCATCAAAACACTCGGTATAGAAGAGAAAATATCAGTAAGGCGCATAATCAGGTTCTCGAAGGCACCGCCTACATAACCAGCGGCTGCTCCAAGGGTAACCCCAACGACTAGGGCGATTAGGACAGCTATAACGCCAACTGCTACAGAATAACGCGCCCCCAAATGACGCGGGCGAAGATATTCCTCCCCATCTCATCGGTTCCAAACCAATGCTTGGACGAAGGAGACTGCAATCGCTCCCTCAAGTTCATCCCGATCACGTCTTTCTCGTAATCGAAAATGACCGGGGCCAAGACCGCCAAAGCCACGATAATGATCATCATGACCAGTCCAATAATTGCTCCCTTGTTTTTTCTTAGCTGCCGAAAGATCGAAGCAAACGTGCTCCGCTTCTTGTACTTCTGGGACGCTCGTAAATTAGTACTCATGTGCTCATCCTCATTTAGTATATTGTGCCTTGATCCGCGGATCGACGTAGGCATAGACAATGTCGATGATCAGATTAGCTACACTCACTAGCAAAGTAGTCATCACCAAAGCCCCGGTTACCATCGGAATATCACGTTGCTCAATGGCGTCAACCACAAGCCGTCCTACACCAGGCCAGGCAAAGACAGTCTCGGCTAAAACAGACCCACCCAAAACATTGCTGAACTGCACACCAAATACTGTAATGATCGGAATCAGTGCGTTCTTTAGGGCATGTTTGCGGATGACCCGACGCTCAGATACCCCTTTAGAGCGTGCCATTCTCAAGTAGTCCTGACGAATAACATCGAGCATAGAAGAGCGCGTCGTGCGAGTCATAAAGGCCGCTAGGCCTGCTCCAATACAAAAGGCAGGCATAAGGATACTAGAAAAACTCCCATATCCCCCCGATGGCAGCCACCCGAGTTTTAGAGAAAACAAGATGATTAACAGAAGCCCTAGCCAGAAGTTGGGCATGGAAAGTCCCAAGAGTGCTAGAACCATGGATATAGTGTCCCTCCATGAGTTTTGGTGTACGGCGGCAATAATACCTAGTGGAACGGAGATTCCCACCGCGATAATCATGGTAAAGAACGCCAGTTTCAGAGTGTTAGGGAGACGTTCCAAATATATCTTCATGACATCTTGCTTTGATACGTACGATGTTCCCAGATCTCCCCGCACTAGCCCCCAGATATACCGGAGGTAACGTTCTATGAGGCTACCCTTTAGTCCCATTTGTTCTCGGAGAGCGTCGAGCTCTTCTTCTGTTGCATCAGGGCCAGCAACCGAATAGACGGGATCCCCCGCCGCAACATCCATAATAGCAAAGATCAAAAAGGCCACCGCAAGCAAAACAGGAATAAGCAGCAGAAATCGTTAAATAACATATCTGTGCATTTCATTCTCCTCGAATTTCTTAGTCGAAGGGGCGCACGATCAAGCTGATCATGCCCCCCTTTTGTGCATACAAAGAACTCAAATTTTCACTTCTGCCCGATTAGTTGAGCGGAAGGGCAATGTGGCGATAGTCGTGCTTGGCGGTGCCAATCCACTTCACGCCTGTTAGACCCTTCTTTACACCTACGTTGATCATAGAGGTGGCAATGGGCACGATTGGAGA
>JAAYOK010000069.1 GCA_012520355.1 Bacillota bacterium
CGCATCTTGGCCCGGGAGTACGGCGCGGACTTGGTGGTGAGCGAGATGGTGTCGGCGCAGGCTCTTGTCTATGAAAACCGCAAAACGATCAATATGCTCACCCTATCTGATTTAGAGCGGCCCACTGCCATTCAGATTTTTGGTCATGACCCCCGCGTCTGTGCTGAGGCAGCCAAAATTGTGGTAGAGACAGTAGAACCTGAAATGATTGATCTCAACTTTGGATGCCCTACACCAAAAATCGTCAAAAATGGTGATGGAGCGGCGCTCATGAAAAATGTGAAGCTCTTAGGCGAGATTGCATCTGAAGTAGTGGCCGCAGTTTCGATTCCTGTCACAGCTAAAATCCGTCTGGGCTGGGATGAAAGCAGCATTAACTGTGTAGAAGTGACCAAGGTCTTGCGTGATGCTGGTGTTCATTGGGTTACTGTTCACGCCAGAACAAGAGAACAGTTTTACTCCGGCCAGGCAAACTGGGATTGGATTGCCCGAATTAAGCAGGAGGTAGGCCCGGGTTTTCCTATTGTTGGTAATGGCGATGTCTTTTCCCCTGAACAGGGTCGGAAACTGCTGGAACAGACTAATTGCGATCATCTGGCCATTGGCCGGGGGGCCAAGGGAAACCCTTGGATTTTTCGCCAAATGAAAGCATATATGGAGGATGGAGTAATCCTACCAGAACCTAGTTTAGAGGAACGGATCGCTCTAGCCCTTCGCCACCTACAGATGAAGGTGGATTACGATGGTGAGAGGAGAGCCGTGCGGGAGATGCGCCCCCATTTGGCCTGGTACTTGAAGGGAGTTCCACATTCGGCTGAGGCCAGACGATTGATTAATACGACCACGAGCGCACGTGGGATGATCGAGGTCTTGAAAGAATTGTTGTAGGTTATTCTTCACCGTGTTATAATGTCTGTGAACACAATGTGCACAACGGCGGTGATGGAGTGAGTGGCTTTTTCCGCGTCGGTGATAAATTGCTAAATCGGGTCAAGCTTGAACGGACGATTGATCGTATTTTTCAGCTTCGAGTCTCTGGGCTGTCTCAGCAAGAGGTGGCGAACAGAGTTGGATGCGATCGTTCGTTTGTTTCGCGTCTAGAAACCTTGGCTGAAGTCCGTAAGGGCGGCAGTATGGCGATCATTGGGTTTCCACTGGCAAACACCGCAGAACTGAGAACTGTCTGCGAAGAGCTTGGAGTAGAGTACACGCTCTTGATGACAGACGCTGAGCGTTGGGAGATGATCGAATCTCACGACGGAAAGACTCTTTTGAACTGGCTGATGGAACTGATGTTGGAGATGAGTGAATACGATCATGTCATTATGATCGGTTCCGACATGCGAATTCGTTTGGCCGAGGCCATTGTTGGGGAGAAAGTGATGGGTGTTCTGATTGGTGAATCTCCCATTGAAGAAGACTATTACTTGAGTCCCCAAAAGCTTAGCGACCTCATTATATCAGTTAAAGGGGAGTAACGATGAGGCGGATAGTGAGTGTAAGTATTGGCTCGTCTCAAAGGGACAGCAAGGCAGTTGTCACTGTCTGCGGCGAGGAGTTTTCTGTTGAAAGAATTGGAACGGATGGCGATATGCAAAAGGCTATTGCCCTCATTCAAGAGCTCGATGGCAAGGTAGCTGCCTTTGGCATGGGCGGCATCGACTTGTATCTGCAGGGCGGCAACAAACGCTACATTCTGCGGGAAGCCAAGAAGATTTATCGTGCTGCGCAACGAACACCCATGGTGGATGGATCAGGTTTGAAAAATACCCTTGAGCGGCGGACCATCTTGAATCTGGCAAGGGAGAACAGGGCCATGTTTCAAGGCAAGCGTGTTCTTCTGACCTGTGCTGTGGATCGTTTTGGTATGGCCGAAGCACTGAGGGAAACAGGGAGCGAAGTTCTCTATGGGGATCTCATGTTCGCTTTGGGTATTCCTTGGCCTATCTATAAGTTGAAAGCGCTGGAAACGGTCGTTTCGGTGCTGGCGCCCCTCGCTGTGCAACTTCCTTTTACTTGGTTATATCCAACGGGTTCGAAGCAGGAAGATGCCCCTGATAAGGAAAAGTATGCCAAGTACTATGCCTGGGCCGATGTTATTGCCGGCGATTATCACATGATTCGCAAGTATATGCCCGATGATTTGAACGGAAAAATCATAATTACAAACACGATCACATCTGCAGATGTTGCGTTCTTACGGGAGCGCCATGTAAGAGAACTCATCACTACAACCCCGAATATCGGTGGCCGTTCCTTTGGCACCAATGTTATGGAAGCACTCATCGTTGCACTTCTGGAGAAACCCCTGACCGAAATTAGGCCAGAGGACTATAATCGAATGCTCGATCGAATTGGTTTTGCCCCTCGCAGGGAGATGCTCAATGCGGTCTAAGCACTCCTTCGGGTGACCTTACTGGTTGCCAAAACATACGAATTTAAGGGATTGTCCCATTCTTGACATCCCTTTTTTTGTTACTTATAATAGATGGAGCATTGAGAAAGATCTATTTAAGTTAGTGTTACACCCCTGTGTGAAATGCGGACTATAAAGGAGACTGAGAGTATGGTTGACAAAGAGGTATTGCTAACACCGGAGGGTTTGAAGAAGCTAGAAGATGAGTTAGATATACTTAAAGGCGTCAAGAGAAGGGAAGTCGCTGAGCGGATTAGTGCTGCACTAGATTTTGGCGATATTTCCGAGAACTCAGAGTATGATGATGCCAAGAACGAGCAGGCTTTCATTGAAGGAAGAATTCTCACCTTAGAGAAACTCTTGCGCAATGCCAGACTCATCGAGGAAGACGAGGATGAAACGGTTGTTTCTTTAGGTAAGACCATCACTCTAAAGGATTTGGAGACATCGGACATCCTAGAATACAGACTTGTAGGTTCTGCCGAGGCGGATCCCGCTGAATTTAAGATCAGTAATGAATCCCCTGTGGGTCAGGCTATTTTGGGGAAACCTACTGGAACAATTGTTGAGGTAGAAGTATTGGACTCCATATTACAATATGAGATTTTGAAGGTTGCCAGATAAAACAGGAGGTAGTCACGGTGAGCGAGCAACACATGGATCATACAGATGAGAGGGAAGAATTACACGAACTTCTGAAAGTACGCCGAGATAAGTTGCAGGACCTCTATGATCTAGGCATTGATCCCTTTGGTGAGAAATTCGAACGGATTCATACAGCGAAAGAAATTTTCGATCGCTTTGATGTCTTGGAAGAGCAAGAAACCAAGATCAGTGGTCGCATCATGTCCATGCGGACCCATGGCAAGGCGAGTTTTGCGGATCTCATGGATCATACAGGCCGGATTCAACTCTATTTTCGCGTTAATACACTTGGTGAAGAACAGTATGCTCTCTTAGAAAAACTCGATATCGGTGATATCGTAGGCATTACTGGGAAGATCTTCCGGACCCGCCGCGGTGAGATTAGTGTAGAAGTACAAGAGATGAAGTTCCTTTCCAAGTCCCTCAGACCACTACCGGCGAAATGGCATGGCTTAAAGGATGTGGACCTGCGTTATCGTCAGCGTTACGTGGATCTCATTGTTAATCCAGGTGTGCGCGAAGTCTTTGAAACGAGAAGCAAGATCATTCAGATCATGCGCAGTTTCCTCACGGAACGTGGCTATGTGGAAGTTGAAACACCCACATTGCATGTGATTGCAGGTGGGGCCAGCGCTCGTCCCTTTACGACCCATCATAATACTCTGGATATGGACTTATACCTCCGCATTGCACCAGAGCTTTATCTGAAACGCCTCTTGGTCGGTGGCTTTGACCGGGTCTTTGAGATCGGCAAGATGTTTCGGAATGAAGGAATGTCGACCAAGCACAATCCCGAGTTCACCATGTGTGAATTGTACATGGCCTATGGAGATGCTAGCGACATGATGAGTATCACCGAAGAACTCTATGCACACGTCGCCCAAGAGTTGTTCGGCTCGATGAAGATTACGTTCCAAGGTCAGGAGATCGACTTAACCCCACCTTGGCCCCGTAAGCCTATGCTTGATGCCATTAAAGAGTATTCCGGGGTGGACCTCAGAGGTTTAGATGATGAGCAGGCTCGATTGGCGGCTAAGGAAAAAGGGTTAGATGTAGAACCGAACGCCACATTCTCTCAGGTTTTGGATGAGTTTTTCGATGCTTTCGTGGAGCCGAAGTTAGTTCAGCCCATCTTCATTACGGATCACCCGGTGGAAGTGAGTCCTTTGGCCAAGCGCAAGAAGGATGATCCAAGCTTGACCGATCGCTTTGAGCCGTTTATCGTTACCTGGGAAGTGGGTAACGGATTTACCGAACTCAACGATCCTATTGATCAGGATCAGCGCTTTAGGCAGCAGATGGAACAGCGTGAGCAAGGCGATGATGAGGCCCATATGATGGATGAAGATTATATTCGTGCTCTAGAGTACGGTATGCCTCCCGCGGGAGGTTTGGGCTTGGGTATTGATCGTATGGTCATGCTTTTTACCGATTCTCCATCTATTCGTGATGTACTCTTGTTCCCCCACATGCGTCCGCGCTCATAGTATTATAGGAAGACTGAACGAGACCTGTCTCCGTGGATTCTTACTTTTCCGTAGAGTCCCACTGGAGGCAGGTTTTTCTTTGCCCTGAATACAATTTTCATAGGAAAACGGACAAAACGGAATCTAACGAGAGATATTGGAGCGTAAAGGGCAAATATGGCCGTTTAGGCATCTTGATGTCCAACCAGATCGGTGGTATATTGATTAAGGCGTCGGGCACAGCAGTCACGTGCCAGACCCGAAAAGCCTTGCTTTCGAGGCTTATTTATTTCCCAAGAACCTTGAAAACTGAACATTGAATCTTGAGACAACTGTTCTTGAGACTTCATTCCA
>JAAYOK010000070.1 GCA_012520355.1 Bacillota bacterium
AGTTGCCGGGGATCCTTAAATCGCCGGATGTCACCAATCTCACTTACGAAGATGGCAACGGCAACCATGCCGACCCCCTTGATTGCCAACAGTTCTGCTGCATGGGGAATCTCGATAAGGCTCTCCTGCATGGCTTCTTCCACTTGCTCCATTTGCATCATAAGAAGTTCATACTCTGTCATGATGTTTTGCAGACTCATTACTGCAGATACGCTACCCTTGGTTCGACCAATCGATTGCTCGGCAGCCGAACATAGAGCTTGCGCTCTCTTAAGGCTTGGTTTTTTTATCTCTTCCCGCCAGGCAAGCAGTATTTCTTGGGCCCCTGCTTCAGCCATCTGTTCGGGTGTGGAGAAGCGGCGCAATGCTATCCATGCAGCCTTTCCACGCCAGTTCTTAAACACTGTCACAAACTCCGGGAAGTGGATGTCTAACCACCTAACAATCTGATTGCTTAAAGATCCAAGTCGTTCCTGAATGCGCTCCCTCTCCCGTACCAACTCTCGTAGCTCTTGATAACTACCATCGGGGATGTAAACATCTCGGTAACGACCATCTTTGACGAGCATTGCAATCGTCTTGGGATCCTTCTGATCGCTCTTGCTGGGAGTATTGTCATCCAGCTCTCTAGCGCATTTTACGTGGTAAGGATTCAGAATTGCCAACCTATGGCCACGAGCTTCGAGGTGATCTCCTAAGTTAAACCAGTAGTGCGCCGTTGGTTCAAAACCAACGATCGCTTCGGTCATTCCATGTTTCTGCTGAATTTCTTGTACCCAGGCATCAAAGAGCACAAAGCCCTGTGCTGAATTTTCAAATCGCAGCAGTTTGCCTAGTTCGATTCCTCGATTGTCAAAGGACCTCGCATAATGCCATTTCTTCGCAATGTCAACTCCAACAACTAATGTGTCATTTTTGATTTGCAAAATCTTCTCGTTTTGTGTACGCTTCATAGTAGAGACACTCCCCAATAAGTATTTGTGCTCAATCCGGCTGGGACAAGCACAATACTATTGTATTGCGGGAGGTCTCTTTTTTCAAAGTCCGTTCTTACCCATTACAGGAATGCTCCTAATATTTAGTTTATCCTGTATGACTTCACAACCCCAATATAACATAAGGGAAATGTTTATTCAAGAACGTAGAGTTCGTTCCGCATCTCCTTCACAAAGGGCGAGAGTCCCTTGGTATCCGTATAGAGAAGACTCAAGCAATGCAAAGCTCGACTACAAGCTACGTAAAGCAGCCTCCGCTGATACTCCTCGCCATATTTCTCCTCACTTGCCTCAGGCACAATGACAGAATCGAATTCTAAGCCCTTGGCCAAAAAGACAGGGACAATGATAACTCCTGGCTGAAACGTGGCCTTCTCGTCGTTCAAGAAAGAGATATCCTCTTCTGGCGCAAGCTCCAGAAGGCCCCGATAAATTCTTTGACCTTCCTGGACACTCTCACAGATGATGGCGATGGTTTCCAGACCTTCCTGGCGTTGCTTCGTTATCAGGTCCTGAATCGTCTGGATTTGTCCCCCGCTTCTCACCCTCTGGACTAGGGGTTTTCTCCCCTGGCGCAGTACAGTCATGGCCTTTACCTGATCTTGAAGTAAGGCATTGCAGAAGTGAAAGATCTCTTCAGTGGAACGATAACTCTTCGTTAATCTCACTGTATGCAAGCCAAGGTCGGAGTATAGCGTTGCTAGACTCTGAGCGTCCTGCCACATGTAAGGATTCAGTGACTGAAAGATGTCACCCACAAATGTGAAGCGAGCTCTGGGAAAGGTCTTGGTGAGGATATGAAGTTGCATAGGTCCGTAATCCTGGACTTCATCCACCACCACATGCTGAATATCACGTTTGACGGGGTATCCTTCCAGTTCTCCCTTGAGATAACAAAGTGGAACCACATCTTCGAAGGATATCAAGGAACGTGATAAAGAAGTAAGGCTATCCGCCGCTAGTCTGGGCTTTTGTAAATCACCCGCGACTTGCTCCCACAGGAACGAGTCTTGCCAAAGACGTCGATACCAGTCCACTGTCTCGATCTTGAGCTGGGAGTCCAGTTTCGCCAAGAGTGGGGCTAGCTCGTCTTTGACCTTGGTCACGGCAGCCCTCGCTTGCGTCCACCAAGACTCACCGTCCAGATCAAAACTCTTACCGCTGTTTCTAAGGGCTTCCTTGATTCTCCGTTTCTTGATGGGTTTGAGTATGAAAAGAATGCGCTGGTAGATCTTGGCCAAGCGTTTTTGTACAGGTAGATAGCTATAGTTCTCCGTAAAGAGCTTTTCTTGCTCTGCGGCTGAAATAATCCGTTCTCTGCCAACCCGCACATCAAAAAAATCGCAGGCTTGCTCTACGATAAGTTCCACAAGTCGATCTAGAACCTCCTGAAAACGCGGAGACGCTTTAAAGGCCATGGCCTCAACGAGTTCTTCTCGAACGGTGCTCTTTTTGGTCAGCAGCTCCTCTAAATAGGTCAATTGGGTCTCTAAATCCCAGGCCCAACCGAGAAATGGTTCTGCGAAATCCTGGAATGTGCTCTGATGCACGTTTTCTTCGCCGAGCTCAGGCAAGACGTGGGAGATGTAATCGCTAAAGATCCGATTGGGGGAAAAGATCACAATATTTTGCGATCGGATACTATCCCTGTACTTGTATAACAAGTAGGCCACACGGTGTAGAGCAACGGACGTCTTTCCGCTGCCGGCGGGCCCCTCAACTAAGAGTAAGTCATCACGGTCATTACGAATGGCAAGGTTCTGTTCGCGCTGAATGGTATTAACAATCGTACGCATTTTCTCGTTGGCATGCTGTCCCAACGCTTCTTGCAGCACTTCATCGTCAATGGTCAGCTCATTATCGAACATATAGACCAGTTTTCGATTCTTGATCCGATATTGCCGTTTCAGGAAGATTTCTCCCTGGTAAACACCTCCGGGACCTTCGTACTGGGCTTGACCTAATCCGTAATCATAAAACATACTCGAAACAGGAGCCCGCCAGTCATAGACCAAGGGGAGATTGGTCTTTTGGTCAATCAGAGAGCGAATACCAATATAGAGTGTTTCCCTCTCTGGCAAGCCCACTTCATGGAAGTCAATGCGACCAAAATACGGAGCCTTTTCAGCCTTTTGCAGCTGCAGCAACAAACGATGCTGAATGCCGAAAGAAGTGGCGCTATGGCGGAGTTCCGCAATTTGCTGTCCCACATCCATCATTCTATTGGCACTGGCCGTACTAATCCCATGCTCTTCCCAAAGAGAAGTCCGGATCTCTTGCAGAGTGTCCCGATAGCTCTGGGTCTGTTCCATCTGGTGAGCCAGTTGCTCATCAATGTTCTCGTAGACAAAGTCAAGCCATTGTTGTTCTAACTGAAAATCGTTGTCTTGCAAAGGTGCACCTCCATTTATAGCTTACCCACTGTGGCCAAGTACACGACAAAGTGTTCATGGCCATCTAGTCCCAGGAGAGAGTTGAGTGCATCATCATCAAAGGCCCCAATAGCACAAACACCTGCGTCCACGGCTTTATCCGCAAGATAGAGATTTTGTCCCACATGACCTGCATCAAGATGAATGTAGCGATAGCTCCGCTCACCATATCTCCATTTCATGCGATAAAGGGCAGTCGTCCAAATAAAGGTGACCGCACTATCATGGATAAACACTTGATTCATCGCACTCTGGGTGACCTTCTCCGCAAGTTCCTCGTCTAGATTGACGACCAAAAGCTTATGCTCTAAAGCCACGTATCTGTATAGTCCAGGGGTGAGACCTGTGACATTGTTTACGAGAAGATAGGTCTCAAAGGCGTGGCGGCTGGGGCAAGCCTTTATCTTGATCAGACTCTCCTAGATATTGATATTTCGTTTTTTCCCTGAACTTTTTCCCTATGGATTCCAAACCTAACGCCTCCCTACAGGTGATGCAAATGCTCTAAGCGATTCACGAAGACGATTCTACGTCGCTGAGGAGTCATAGTCCATAGATGAATGCCAGTATCGGCAGTACTAAAAACAACATCCCCAATGACAGGTAAGGACAGATAACAGTGGAATAGCATATTGATCATACCGCCATGGGAAACCAAAGCAATCCTCGCATGACGCTGAGGTTCGACATACTCATGCCTGAATCTTGACCAAAACACTTCGGCCCGGGCCCGAAACTCGATTAGAGACTCGGTCTCGGCAAAGGTATCATGGGGTTTTCGCCCTCCTTCAGGTAAAGGAAAACGAAGAGCTGCTTCGCTTCTGAGCAGACCGGCCAAGAGCCCATTGTTCCATTCCATTAAAGTAGGCTCCAACTGAACCGATGCTCGAACCGCCTCCCCAATGATCTCTGCAGTCTTGCGAGCTCTCTGCAAGGTACTGGTAAGAATCAGATCTGGAGGATAGTTTTCTTTAATCCAATCTGCTGCAGCCCTGGCCTGTCGTTCGCCCAGGGCAGTCAAGGGAAAATCGGCTCTGCCTTCATGCCTATCCTCCAAATCAGCTTGCGATTGTCCATGCCGAATGAGCAAGATCTCCATGCGTCGTCACTCACTTCCTCCCTACGTTCTTCGCATACTGCGTGTTTCTTTTCTCAGCCATAAAGACGAAATACCCATCAAGCTCTGTAACCTTAACACCACCGAAAATGGAGATGAGTTTATTCTTATACCATTTGTGACGTTTGGTGACCATGTACATTCTTCCGCCAATGGCCAAGCGGTTGAACCCCTTTTCGATAAACGCTTTCGGCACAGAAAAATCCGTATGGTAGGGTGGGTTTGATAGAATAAGGTCAAAGCCGATCTCAGAAAAACCGCTAAATCCATCACTTCGATAGATTTTGACTTCAGAGACTTCATTCAGTAGAGCGTTTTCTTGCGCAAACTGCACAGCTAGAGGATCTCGATCCACCATCACTACATTCTGCTCACCCACAAGTTTCGCCGCTAGGATACCAACAATACCGTAGCCACAACCAAGATCGAGTACGCGTTGATCCTCCTCAAAGTCAACTAAGGAGAGCATGGCAGCTGTTCCTGCATCGAGTCCTTGCGGTGAAAAAAGCTCAGAATGGGTCTTGAATACTAAACTGCAATCTTTGACTGTGATGCGAAACATGGCTAACGCCCTCTTTCTCAATGCATTGCTATTGACAGAAATCGAAATGGAGATTAGGATTAGATCAGTATTTCGAAATAGGAGCCTGGGCGGGCTCTGTTTTTTATCGTAAGGAGGTTGTCTATGGCCAAATTGCAGAGCCTATTTGCAGCTAATGACATGACCAAGGGTACACCTTGGAAAGGAATCGTACAATTCACTATCCCTCTACTCCTAGGCAACATCGCACAGCAGTTCTATAACACAGCCGATTCCATTATCGTGGGACGCTACATTGGAGACAATGCTTTGGCAGCTGTGGGCAGTGCGGGCCCCATCTTAAACCTTCTGCTCGTACTCTTTGTGGGAATTGCGGTTGGAGCAGGGATTATGGTCTCCCAGTACTTTGGTGCTAAGGACCGAGAACAGCTCTCGAAAACCATCGGAACCTGTATTGTCCTGACCGCTTTTACTTCGGTTATTATTATGGTGGTTGGGCCCATGGTCAGTCGTCCGCTTTTGGAGTTACTAAACACTCCTGCTTCCATCATCGACTGGTGTACAGACTACTTGAACATTTTCTTCCTAGGGGCTGCTGGTTTTTCCTATTATAACATCTTAGCAGGTGTTTTGCGCGGTCTAGGCGACTCTATCTCCGCCCTTGTTTACCTGCTCATCGCCACGATACTCAATGTCATTCTCGACATCATCTTCGTCGCAGTATTTGATATGGGCGTTCCCGGCGTAGCTTTGGCCACAATCATTGCCCAAGCCGTTTCTGCCGTTTTTTGTCTGCTTAAACTTCTAAAGATGAAGGACATTTTCGATCTAAATTGGTCGATGCTCAAGATCAACCGTGAGTTATCATTGCAGATTATCAAGCTCGGCTTACCTTCAGGGCTCACTCAGGCAATTTTTTCCATGGCTATGATCGTGGTGCAGTCTCTGACAAATAGTTTTGGCGAGCTAGTGATTGCCGCTAATGTAATCATCATGCGTGTTGACGGTTTTGCCATGATGCCGAATTTCTCTTTTGGCAATGCCATGACGACGTTCACGGGGCAAAATATCGGGGCAAAGCGCATCGATCGCGTCCAGGAAGGGACTCGAGATGGCGTTAAGATGGCTGTAGGTGTCTCCGCTGTAATTACCCTACTCCTCCTGCTCTTTGGTCACCACCTCATGCGTGTCTTCACGACCACGCCTGAACTTGTAGATTTCAGCGTACGCATGCTACGGATCTTGGCCCTCGGTTACGTTGCGGTAGCGGTAACCCAGTCTCTTTCCGGGGTTATGCGGGGTGCAGGAGATACCATGACACCGATGTGGATCTCACTTATCACAACTGTTGGTCTGCGGGTACCCATCGCCTACGGTCTTGCTTACTTGACCCGAAGTGAACTCTATCCTACTGGTCGGCCCGAATCCGTCTTTATTTCTCTTCTCGTATCATGGACTTTAGGAGCTATCCTTTCCTATGCCTTCTTCAAAAAAGGTGCTTGGAAAACAAAAAGCGTTACAGGTAGCAATAAACAGGAGAAATCGCAGGAAGTACCTTCAGCCTAAGACTTTCTCGAAGGCAACTCGAGGCGCACCATCAGCCAAAAAAATAACACCGCAATACTGAAAACCGGTCTTTTGTAGCATGCGCTGCATGGACTGGTTTTTTTCATGCGTGTCGACCCTAAGACTGAACACTCCCCGCTCTTTACAGATCTCCTCCATGGCATCCATCATCCGGGCGGCCAATCCCTGTCCCTTTTGATTCTTGGCAATGGCAATGCGATGAATCGCTCCATAGCGGCCCCTCGTTAACCATTCACCTTCATAGATAGTAGCGTAATTGGGATCCCCTGCGAACTCAAGAACGGTGGTTGCTACAATCTGACCATCTTGAACTAATACATAGCTATTCCCCCGTTCAATATCCAAGGTGATGACCTCTTGGCTGGGATAGCCATTTTGCCACTGGGGAATTCCAGCTTGCCGCAGGTACTCTTGTCCCTCCTTGATAATCTTCATGATCTCTGGTACGTCTAGGTATGTGGACTTCCTAAAATGCATCGATTTGGCACCCCATTCAAAACGGTAGTCCGATGAAAATGAAACGTAGATAATCAACAATGGTGTGAATGAGCATGGCGGACGTAAGATCGCGTTTCACCATGGCTAGTGTCATGGGTAGACCAAAGAGTAGACCCGCGAGAAGAGGGCCGATGAATAGGACACCTAAGTCCAAAGTCAGTATACCATCCACGAAGTAATTGTCAGGAAAATGTAAGAGCACATGGGGAACGACCATCAGCACGTAAAGCCAGATTGTCTCTTTTCGAGTGACAACTCTTCCCCCCAAGAGATTGAGGGAAAAAGCATATACGAAGAGGCGAAAGATGACTTCCTCCGCAACCCCTGGGTTAAACGCTAGGACCAAAGCATCAACGGTAGGTGCAAACTTCAACGGAAGTCCCCCTAGAAATAGGTTGACTACGCCTAAAACAAGACCGAGACTTACCCCAAGCAGGAGACTCTTTCCAAAGGAACGTTTCAGGATGAAAACTCTTTCCTCCGTGGTTTCCATCATTCGCATGGAAGCAAGCCAGGCTAAGAGGGTGATGATCCCGGTAAAGGGCTGGCGGAGGCCGGCTAGTAGTGCCAAAAAAAGCCCTAACAGAACCTTAGATTTGTCCGGGACCCCTGCTTTGCAGAGAACCACAAGGGAAAGAAGGCCAATTATAACTGAACTTATCAGCCAGAGCCTTCTTGTATGTGAGAATGGACCAATCAAAGGCACTAAGAGGTTAACCCAATACAAGACTAGAAAGATTAGGAAAATCCCCCGCAGCGTCCGATAACCTCCACTCCGCAGTCCTGCCCCTACTTTGCTGGTCATCTGTAATCCTCTCTTCTCCCTTACACTCTAGCCCAGGAACTTGGCCATAAACAAACATGGGGCCTCGGGTCCCCAGATGGCCGTAGATTCTTCAAGGGGCAAGAAGCCCACAGAACGATAGAACCGCTTCGTCTGTTCATAGTCAGGATCAGGATCACTATCACCTAAGGTCTTCACGGTCAGGACTTTTTTTCCATTCTGAATCAATTCCTTCTCTGACCTCGCTAGAAGCTCTGTACCAAGCCCCCTACCATGCACTTCCTCGAAGATACCCATGCAATAAATTTCACTGGTGAACTCGTTATGTTCCAGAAGGCTGATGAATCCCACAGGTCTCTTCCCCACCTGAACAGTGAAAAAATCTGTTTCCGCAACGCCGCGCACATATCCCTGTAAGGCCTCTTCAACTCCAAACCACGCAGGCAGGGAGCGCAAGATACCTTCGGCGATCCTTGATTTGTCCGCCGGGTCGGATACTTCCTGGGTGTGAACTCCGTCGTATTTCCCTTCGGTCACAGCCTTTTGCATCACATCACAACGTCTATGCCACAAGCGGCGGTAAGTGGAATGGTCCACGACTCTATCATCTAGGCCGGATATATCAGAAATTCCCGCCTCGTCACACCAGGCTAAACAGATTAGGTATTGTAACCAGTCTAGGTTATCTTGATCCCAGTACACAGGGACTTCCTCCACACCCCGTTTGGCGAGGGCAAACGCTCGAGTATGACCATCGGTAAAGAACGTTGCATCCCCAATTCTCTTGATAGGAAGGGGCTCAAAGGACCGAGCGTCGATGGTATCCAAGTAGGTTTCCACTTTCTTGAGTTTCACTTCACTAATGTACAATTGACTCGGTTGGATTTCCCCAAGCGGCATCAAAAAGCTCGACATAAGACAACTCCTTTTGCCTGTTTTCTACGTTTTGGCAAGCTCTGGAAACTTGAAATCACCCAAATCACAGGTTAATCCCCGGACGAAGCAGGGATCACCCTCAAACTCCTCCCACACGATCTGAAGATCCGGCCAAGGAGGTACGAAGCCAAATTCAAGGCGCTCCACATTCGAGAAGGGCAGTTGCTGGCAGAGATCCGCAAACTGAATGTGTTGAAGGGAGAATACACCCTTGAGAGCTAGGGTCGTCCCGGTTTGCCTGGCGATGACCAAGGTCTTTACGCCCTCATATTTTGCGATCAAATGCTCCATAAGGGAACGAGACAGCCCCTGCTTTCGAAACTCTTTTTCGTCGCCACAGCCCCCAAGGACAACGCCAGGTGCCGTTGACCTTGGAACAAAAGTTGGGTTTTGTAAACGCAAATGTTCGAGACAATCTCCC
>JAAYOK010000071.1 GCA_012520355.1 Bacillota bacterium
ACTCTGGGGTATCATTCCTGTGGGTAGCGTTTCTAGCCAAACATTCGAAGAACTCGCTCAAGGTGGTGTGCCCCTTTTTCGCTCTGGGGATCTTGCAGACTTCGTACAGAGTACATGTAGCGAAAGAGATTGGAACATGGAGGCCTTTCTCGAACAGGCCTTGGAGAAAATCCGCGCCCAAGTAGGCTCTGGGAAAGTGATTTGCGGCTTGAGCGGTGGCGTTGATTCTTCTGTGGCAGCGGTCTTGGTGCACAGGGCCATCGGGGACCAGCTGACCTGCGTCTATGTGGATCATGGTTTCATGCGGGCCGGCGAGACGGAGCAAATCATCGCCACATTTCGCGAACAGTTCGGCATTCCTCTCGTTCACGTCGATGCCCAGGATCGGTTTATCGACAAACTGCAGGGAATAGAGGATCCGGAGCAAAAGAGGAAAATAAGCGGTACAGAGTTCATTCGTGTCTTTTAAGAAGAAGCAACGAAGATCGGGGATGCAGGTTTCTTAGTCCAAGGAACCCTCTACTCCGATGTAATCGAAAGTGGTGTGAGTGCTGGTAAGGTGGTTAAATCGCACCATAATGTGGGGGGCTTGCCTGAGGACTTCGCCTTGGACCTCGTGGAACCATTGGCTATGCTGTTTAAAGACGAAGTGCGGACTCTTGGTGCTTTACTCGATATTCCCAGAGATATTCTGTGGAGGCACCCTTTTCCAGGTCCTGGGCTGGCTATTCGTCTCATGGGGGCTGTTACCCGAGAGAAACTGCAAATCTTACGGAGCGCCGATGCCATCGCAATGGAAGAAATTCGCAAAGCCGGCTGGTACCAGAAGATTTGGCAGGCACTGGTCGTGTTGACGAACACTCGAACCGTGGGGGTGCTTGAAGGTGAACGAACCTATGATTATGTTCTGGCCTTGCGTTTCGTCACGAGCACAGACGCGATGACCGCCCAGTGGGTTCGGGTTCCCTATGACCTTCTAGAGACCATAAGTCAACGTTTGATGACGGAGGTTAGGGGCATAAACCGCGTAGTTTATGACATTAGTTCCAAACCACCAGCTACGATTGAATGGGAATAAAGTGGGGGGATGTTTGCCATGATCAAATATGATGAAAACGGTCTTGTGCCAGCTATAATTCAAGACACCCAGGGAAACGTGCTTATGATGGCCTATATGAATGAAGAGGCACTCAATAAGACATTACAGACGGGTGAGACTTGGTTCTATAGTCGCAAACGGGGGAAAGTCTGGAAGAAGGGCGAAACCTCAGGTAACTTGCAGAAAGTAAGGCGCATTACCGCTGATTGCGATCGGGATACACTCCTCATTACAGTAGACCAGCATGGCCATGGTGCCTGTGAGGATGATAGTGACAATTACAGTTGTTTCCACAACCTAATTATGTCGGATGGTCCGGATCAAAGGGATCTGCAGCCGCACCGTGAAGCACTTTCCTGGTTATATGCCTCCATCGAAGATCGGAGACGTTCGCCCAAAGTGGGTTCTTACACCAATTATCTGATGGAAAATGGTTTAGACAAGATTCTCAAGGCCTTAGGTGAGGAAGCCACAGAGGTACTGATTGCAGGTAAGAACGATGGGGATGAAGAACTTGTCTATGAGGTAAGCGACTTGTTGTACCATCTACTCGTGCTCTTAGTCTATCGGAGGATTGGCCTTGGAACCGTTTGGGAAGAACTACTAGGCCGTTCCAGTTTATCAGGGAACTAATACAACAAAACACCTTTCTGCAACAGGCAGAAAGGTGTTTTCATGTCAAGGGATTAGCGGAAGAAACGATGATTTCCGATGGTTGTGGTAGGAGTGCGGTTCCAGACCCAGGAACGAGAACCAACCTTTGCTGGGGCAAAGAAGCCTGTGGCATTGTAGGAAGGATCCCAGCCTGCTAAGGCATCATGGACCGCGTCTTTCGCCCTCTGGCTCGCTGGAACCTGAATGGCCCCGTTTTGGACTGGTTCATACTGGTAGAACCTGCGCCCATTGGCCACCACCACATGATGAATGACACCACTTAAGGTACTAGGATAGTTTGGATGAAGAATACGATTTAGGACTGTTGCGGCCACAGCCACTTGACCTTGGTAGCTCTCGCCTTTAGCCTCAGCATGAACAAGGCGGGCGAAAAGGTCCAATTCGCTCTGGGAAAAAGTCGGTGTCAACGTTTCTGTGAGGTTCAGATCTGCCCTGCGGATCCTTACTTGCTTTTTCAAAGGTTGATAAAAGACCTTCTCAATGGTCAAAGTGTAAGTGCCAGGGACAATGCCCTCTAATTCGAAGGTACCATTTTTGATTGTTGTGGTATAGTGATTCTGCCCATTGACCAAGGAGACATTCCCCTGCCAAAGGGGGAGGCCGGAATTAGCATCTTGAATCGAGCCTGTGATCCTTGAACCAATTTTTTGTTGGTTTCCAGAAGGCGTTAGGCTAGGATTTGCAGAAGCTTGTAACCCGTAGAAGCATCCAATGAGCAAAAAGGTGAGTACTAGGATACTCGATAACAAAAAATACTTTCGCAAGACAAATCGCCCTTTCCGTGAGCAGTGCGCTATGATGCATCTTTCATATTTCTTTCTCGTCCCAAGCAAACCTGCAGGTAAAGCTTGGTAGGCTCTGGGAAGGGGCTGGTTGATTTGCACAAAGGAGACGGTTATGGATTACCTGCAAAACTTGAATCCCAATCAAAAACTAGCGGTGGAAACCACCGAAGGACCCCTCTTGGTCATTGCCGGGGCAGGCAGTGGCAAGACCAGAGTGTTGACGATGAGGATTGCCCATCTGATCGAAGGTCACCAGGTTCCTCCCTATCGCATCTGCGCGGTGACATTTACCAACAAGGCCGCACAGGAAATGCGGGAAAGGTTGGAGGATCTTATCGGGCCTAGGAGTTCCGAGATCTTTATGGGTACGTTTCACTCTTTATGTGTTCGCATTCTCCGGATCGAAGTGGCCCACAGCGGTTATCAGCCGAACTTTCAAATTATGGATCAGAGCGATCAGCTCTCGGTCATCAAAGACTGTCTGAAGGAGCTTAATTTTGATCCGAAGCAGTTTGCACCGAAACAGATTTTGGGGAGTATTAGTAAAGCCAAGGATGAACTCTTGGCTCCTGAGGAGATGCCAGGGGGAGGAGACTTTTGGAGTCAAACGGTAGCCCGGGTTTACAGCAAGTATCAGGAGAAGCTACTCAAAAGCAATGCCCTAGACTTTGATGACTTGATTATGGCCACCGTGAAGATGTTCCAGAAGCATCCCGCAGTGCTCCAAAAATACCAGGAGCGCTTTCGCTATCTACTCGTGGATGAGTATCAAGACACAAATATGGCTCAATATGTCTTGATTCAGCTCTTGGCCCAGAAAACAGGGAACATCTGTGTGGTGGGTGATGAAGATCAGAGTATCTATGCCTTCCGGGGTGCGGATATCCGTAATATCTTGGAGTTTGAAAAGGACTTTCCCGGAGCTAAAGTGGTCAAGCTAGAAGAAAACTATCGCTCCACCCAGAACATCCTTGGGGCAGCTAACTCCGTGATTCAGAATAATACGGAGCGTAAGGAGAAAAGGCTCTGGACAAGTCGAGACCAAGGGGAACCAGTTGTCTTTTATCAGGGCGGCAATGAGCGGGAGGAAGCTCGTTTCATCGCCGAGGGCATTTTGGATCTAAGGGGTAAGGAGGGACGTTCCTTTAAGGATTTCACCATCCTCTACCGAACCCATGCCCTCTCTCGAGTTTTGGAAGAAGAGTTTATGCGGAAGGGTATACCTTACCGGATTGTAGCTGGCCTTCGTTTCTATGAGCGTAAGGAAATCAAAGATCTCCTAGCCTATCTTCGCTTGGTGCAAAATCCCGACAACGATCAGGCCTTTTTGCGGATCGTCAATGTTCCAAAAAGGGGTTTAGGTGATGCAACCATAGCTCGGCTGAGTGCCTATGCTGAGCAGTTCGATCTGAGTCTCTTTGCCACACTTTCTTATCTGGAAGGTGTAGACGGTCTAGCTCCGCGCTTTAGAAACGCTCTACAAGCGTTCCGCGTCCTGATCGATGGTTTACGGATGCAGCTTGGACAGTTCACCTTAACAGAACTCACAACATCCGTACTAGAGCAAAGTGGCTACTTGCGGGAGCTTGAAGCGGAAGGTGATCTAGAAGCTTTAGCCCGGATCGAGAACTTACAGGAGTTTTTGTCTGTAACGGGCCAGTTTGAACAGGATGGATCTCCCACTGATCTTGGGGCCTTCCTCGAACATGTAGCCTTGATTAATGAGGTGGACTCCTATGATACTTCTGCTGACGCAGTCAATATGATGACCCTCCATGGCTCTAAGGGTCTGGAGTTTCCCGTAGTCTTTATCGTAGGTATGGAAGAAGGGATTTTCCCCCACGCCCGTTCTGCCTTTGAGGCGGAGCAGCTTGAGGAAGAAAGGCGCCTGGCCTATGTGGGTATGACTAGGGCTGAAGAACGACTCTTCTTGACCTGTAGTCGCCAACGTACACTTTTTGGTACAACCAAGCTGAACCCCATCTCTACCTTTGTGGACGAAATTGATCCCGAGTTTCTCGCCCATCAAGTACCTGCAGGCGGTATCCGCCTCAAGGGCATCGTGCCCAGCAAACCAAGGGCTACATCTGCCAAAGGGGAATACAGTGTGGGAGATAAAGTACGTCACAAGGCCTGGGGTGATGGCATGGTGGTTTCGGTGAGCGATGCAGGGGGCGACCTCCAACTGAGCATTGCTTTTCCGAATCAGGGCATTAAGACGGTGATTGCCCATTTGGCTCCAATTACTAAGATTTAGCATGGAGGGCTAGCGAAATGGAACAGATACGACAAAGAATAGAAAACCTCCGTACGGAACTACAGAAACACAACTACAGATACTATGTCCTAGATGATCCAAGTATCTCTGATCAGGAGTATGATCGCCTCCTGCGGGAGCTCGAGGAGCTCGAAGCGCAGTACCCTGACTTGATTACTCCAGATTCCCCCACGCAACGGGTGGGCCATACACCGAGTGAGAAGTTCTCGGAGATCGTGCATGGCCAGCCTCTTATGGGGCTGAGCAATGCCTTTTCCCACGATGAACTCTGGGCCTTTGAGGAGCGAATCCAAAAGCAGAGTGATGGTCCAGTGAGCTACATTTGCGAGCTTAAGATTGATGGTCTTTCTGTTTCATTGGACTACGAAGATGGTGTATTTGTGCGCGGCGCCACCCGAGGCGATGGTTTTGTAGGCGAGGATATCACGCTGAACTTGCGTACCATTCGATCCCTCCCCCTCCGTCTCAACGAACCTGTTTCCATCAATGTACGGGGTGAGGTCTTCATCAATCGACAGGATTTCGCCTTGTTTAACGAAGAACGTCAGCGTAAAGGCGAGACGATCTTTGCCAATCCCCGTAACGCGGCAGCGGGATCCCTCAGACAACTAGACCCCAAGGCCACGGCAGAAAGGCCTCTGGATATCTTCCTATTTAGTCTAGGAGCGGGGGGAGATGCTACGATTCAGACCCAAGGCGAGGCCCTGGCCTACATGCGCAGGCTTGGACTTAAGACCAATCCCCACTCGAAGGTCTGCCAAGACTTCTCTGAAGTCTTGGACTTCGTCCAAACCTGGCAGGAGCAAAGGCAGAGTCTTCCCTATGAGATCGATGGCGTAGTGGTCAAAGTCAATGAACTGCCTCTGCAACAAAACCTGGGTAACACAGCCCGCAGTCCCAGATGGGCCGTGGCCTATAAGTTCCCTGCAGAACAGGTGGTAACCAAGGTCCTTAATATTGGGATCCAGGTTGGTCGTACCGGGGCCCTAACTCCCTTGGCTGAACTAGAGCCTGTCTTGGTGGCAGGTTCGACGGTGAGTCGTGCCACCTTACACAATGAGGATATTGTGCGGGACCGAGATATTCGCATCGGCGATTATGTGGTCTTACAAAAGGCTGGCGATGTCATTCCAGAAATTGTCCGCTCTTTACCTGAACGGCGCGATGGCAATGAGCAACCCTTTGCCATGCCCTCTTCTTGTCCGGCTTGCGGTAGTGATGTGGTGAGGGTGCCTGGGGAAGCAGTCACCCGCTGTGTAAACGGACGTTGCCCGGCCCAGCGCGTTGAGAAACTGATTCACTTTGCCTCGAAAGGTGCCCTGGACATTGAAGGTTTGGGACCTGCTAGTATCATGCAATTAGTTGAGGCTGGCTTGGTGACAAGTCCCGTGGACTTTTACAAGTTAGAGAAGGATGATTTACTTAAACTTGATCGGTTTGGTGAGAAATCGGCGGAAAATCTCTTGGCGGCTATTGAGGCGAGTAAGGCCCAACCCTTTGCCCGGGTTCTTTTCGGCTTAGGTATTCGTCTCGTCGGAGCCGAGGTGGCCCGGGAAATCGCGAACTTTACAGGGAGCTTTGCTGCTCTACTTGAGCTCAGCCGAGAACAGCTCTTAGAAATACCTGCAGTGGGGGACAAAATCGCCCAGTCCATCTTGGACTACTTTGCCGATCCGGAAAACCAGGAATTGGTGGAAGGCCTTTTGGCTCAGGGTTTAGTTGCCACTTCCCCAGAAGAAGGGAAAGAGGAGCAAAGGGATCTTCTCCAGGATTACACTTTCGTGGTTACCGGTCGCTTAGAAGGGTTTACCCGTTCTGCTATCGAAGATTTGTTACGGAAATGGGGTGCCAGTGTTACCTCAAGTGTAAGTAAGCAGACGAGTTTTCTCGTAGCCGGTCCCGGCGGCGGATCGAAGCTGACAAAAGCAGAAAGCTTAGGAATTCCAGTCCTCTCAGAGGCAGAGTTATTAGAGTTCTTGGAGGAGAGAGGTGTTCGACTTGATTGATCGGCAGGAAGTAGTTCGCATGGCCAGACTCGCTCGTTTGGCTTTGAGTGAGGAAGAAATTGATCAATATCAGCAGGACTTGACGGGTTTTTTGGCGTCGGGTAGGAAGCTCCAGCAGGTGGATGTCTCTGCCGTGGAGGGAACCAGCCACGCAGTCCCGGTCGTCCATGAGTTGCGTAAAGACGAAGTAGGGCAGAGTTTGCCGCAAGAATTGGTCCTATCAGCAGGTCCTGACATCACAGAGGACTTCTTTCGGGTTCCTCGGATCGTGGAGGAACAAGAATGAAAAAACTAGCTCATCGTTTAGAGACGGGACAAGTTTCGAGCCAAGAGATCGTCACCCAGTATTTGGAAACAATCAAGGAACAAGAGGCAGTGGTGAATGCCTTTATTACCGTTGATGAAGAGGGGGCACTGAAGCAAGCCGAAGAAGCGGATCGTCGGCGAGCTCTTGGGCGTCCTTTGTCGCCGTGGGATGGCATTCCGATTGCAGTGAAGGATAATATCTCCACGGAGGGACTTCGCACCACCTGTGCTTCGAAGTTTTTGGCAAACTACCGACCCCTCTTTGATGCCACCGTGGTTGCGAAGCTCAGAAGCAGTGGTTTACCCATTTTGGGGAAGACCAACCTCGATGAGTTTGCCATGGGTTCTTCCACGGAGTATTCTGCCTATGGCGTTACGTCCAATCCACATGATCCAGAGCGGGTTTCTGGTGGATCAAGTGGCGGTTCAGCGGCGGCGGTGGCAGCGGGAGAAGCTCCTTGGTCACTGGGGACAGATACGGGTGGTTCCATTCGGCAACCGGCATCCTTCTGCGGAGTGGTGGGGCTAAAACCGACCTACGGTGCCGTTTCCCGCTATGGTGCAGTGGCCTTGGCTCCATCCCTGGACCAAGTAGGGCCACTGGCAGCTACGGTGGAAGATGCAGCCATCTTGTTTTCCCTCTTGGCAGGTCCTGATCCCAGGGATGCCTCTTCCGCGGAGGCCCGTCCGTTTCAGGTACCCTATTGGGAGGAAGAGTTTGTGGGTAGCCTTCGAATCGGGGTGCCCGAAGAGTTTTTTGGCCCAGGCCTTGATCCGGAGGTTGAGCAAGCGGTGAAAGCTTGTCTTAGGGATCTAGAAGACCGAGGGGTCACCTTAGTTCCTATCTCCCTAGCGACGAACCAGTATGCAATTGATACCTATCTGACTCTTGTAACGGCGGAAGCAAGCTCATGTCTAGCCCGTTATGATGGTGTCCGCTATGGTCAGCGGGTTCAGGCTGCAGATTCTAACACCATGTTTTCCCAGAGCCGAGCTGCGGGTTTTGGTTCTGAAGTGAAACGCCGCATTATGCTGGGGACCTATGTCTTAAGCGCAAGTCACTATGAAGCCTATTATGAGCAGGCCCAAAAAGTGCGGACCTTAATCAAACAAGAGGTCTTGGCTGCATTTGAGCGGGTGGATGTGGTGATTACGCCCACAACTCCCACGCCGGCCTTTAAAATCGGGGCGAAGCGCAATCCACTTGAGATGTATCTTTCGGATCTCTTTACCGCCATGGCTAATCTGAGTGGAATTCCAGCCCTTAGTGTTCCCTGTGGCGAAAACTCACAAGGCTTGCCCCTGGGGATTCAGATTATGGCCAGTCATTTTCAGGAAGAGCTACTCTTTAAAGTAGGCTATGTGTTGGAAAGGGGTGCCGCAAATGAACAGCTATGATATTGTGATCGGCCTTGAGATTCACGTAGCACTCATAACCAAGAGTAAGTTTTTCTGTGGCTGTAGTACATCCTTCGGAGCTCCGCCCAATAGTCAATGCTGTCCGATTTGCCTAGGGCTACCAGGGACACTACCCTTGATGAATGAAAAAGCTGTGGAGTATGGAACCAAGGCCGGTTTAGCCCTTGGCTGCACCATTCATCACTATAGTCGGTTTGATCGGAAAAACTATTTCTATCCCGATTTACCCAAGGCGTATCAAATTACCCAAGATGCCTTTCCTTTATGCACCAATGGCTTTCTCGAATACTATGTGGATGATCAGTTGTTTCGCACCGAGATCACCCGGATCCATTTGGAAGAAGAGGCCGGTAAACTGATCCATAGTGGCCAGAGTATTGTGGACTCCGAGTACTCCTTGGTGGACTACAATCGGGCGGGTATTCCGTTAATTGAGATCGTCACCGCTCCTGATATCCGCAATCCTAAGCAAGCTCGCTTATTCTTGGAACAATTGCGCTTGCTGATGCGCTACATCGGGGTATCGGATACGAAAATGGAAGAAGGCTCCCTGCGCTGTGATGCCAATATCTCCCTCAAACCCGCGGGCAGTAGCGTTTTAGGTACCAAGGTGGAAATCAAGAACCTGAATTCCTTCCGTGCCCTAGAAAGGGCGCTGGAATATGAAGCGAAGCGGCAAAGTCAAGTGTTGCAGCGGGGTGACTTGGTGCGACAAGAAAGTAGGACTTGGGATGAACGCTTAGGCAAGACCATGTCCATGCGGTCTAAGGGCGATGCCCCTGATTATCGCATCTTCCCTGAACCTGATTTGCCCCCCCTTAACTTGGATCCTGTTTGGGTAGAATTGATTGCAGCCAATATTCCAGAATTGCCCCTAGAACGGCTGAGAAGGCTCGAGGGTGACTATGGTTTGTCTCGCTACGAAGGAACCTTTTTGGTCAACTATCCCGAGTTCTGTGAACTGTTCTTCCAGGTGGTGGAACAGGGTCTGGAGGCGAGGAGTGTCGTCAACTTTCTCATGGGTGATTACGCCCGTCTGGCAAGGGAGCAAGGCCATTTGAGCGCAGAGCGCATCGCTGAACTGCTCAGCTTGGTGGCTGAGGGGACGATCAATCATAATCAAGCTAAAGAGGTTTTAGATAGTCTCTTTTCAACTACTCGTTCGCCCCGGGAGATCGTGGAGGAAAGGGGCCTAAAAGTTGTGGGTGACCCAAGTCTACTTGTACCCGTGATCAAGGACGTCTTGGAGCAACATCCTGATTTAGTCGCTCGTGTGCAAGAAGGCGAAACGAGACTACTTGGGTTTTTTGTCGGGCAGATTATCCGTGCTACACAGGGAAAAGCTGATCCAGAAGTGGTGAACGAACTTCTCCGAAGGGAGCTGGGGAATAAATCCTAGCTTAGCAGGAATTTCCTATGAGTTTAGGGAACTATGGCCTAGAAGGGCAGGAATTTCGTAATGGAAAATGTCGTATTCTTCTTTGCCAACTTTCCCGTGTATTCCTATGGTTTCATGCTAGGAATCGGGCTTTTGATTGGTTCTGCACTTGCCCAGAGGGAAGGGAAACGCAAGGGCATCGGATCTGATTTTGTCTTTGAGTTTATCGTGAAGACAGTCTTGGTCTTTATAGTGGTGGGTCGTATTGCCCAGGTTTACTCCTTGTATGGCTTGCGAACCTTTCTCTATCCCTGGACTCTGCTTTCTGGTATGCAGATTGATGAGTATCGAGGGCTGATCGGGGCTGCTGTCTATGTTGTGTATTTTCTTGTGCGCTATGTGGGAAATCCCGCCTGTTTTTTGGACGCACTGGTTCCTTCTCTGGCCCTCATGCAGTCTTTAGGCCATCTCGGTTCAAGTATTCTCGGCCGAGAGACGTTAAGTCCGTGGGGGGTTGATCTAGGCGAGTTTATCCTCCACCCCTTGCCTTTGTATTCAGCCTTGGCGTACTATGTCATTTTTTCCTTTCTGTGGAGGATGCGCCGGAATTTGCGCTATGACGGACAGCTGTTTTTGGGCTACCTCAGTCTCAGCGCTCTGGCTCAGCGCTTTTTGATGTCCTACCGAGAAGTCTTTGGTGAGTCAACAAATCCTTGGCTTTATACCATTGCCTTTTTACTCTTTGGTTCTGCTTGGCTCTATTTTCATCTGCGCACTCCCTTTACGGATTCGCGTCGCCGCTTGGATCTCAGCGATTGGCGTTCTTGGCTTGTGTACCTAGCCTCTGTCTTGGGCGTTGGCTTGATGATGGTTCGATTTTTCTATTGGCGTTTTAGTTAAAAGGGGGTGGCGGCATGTTGAAGGACTGGGTGCGTACCAGGCTCGAACAGGAGTCGCATCGGCTCACACCGCAAAGAGAAGCGGTGGTAGATGTACTCATTGCCAATGCAGATGATCACTTATCGGCCGAAGACGTTCACATGCACACCAAAAAACTACACGAGGAAATCGGCTTGGCAACAGTCTATCGTAATCTCGAGCTCTTAGAAAAACTAGGTATTATCCATCGTCTTGATTATGGCGATGGACAAAACCGTTACGAAATCCGCCTCGGTTCTGAAGAAGAGCATTATCACCACCATTTGATCTGCACCAAGTGTGGAAAAATTGGTGAGTTTCATAGTGACTTGTTGGAGAGTATCGAAAAGCGTATTACGGAGGAGACGGGCTTTACGGTGACTGATCATTGTCTGCGCTTTTTTGGACTCTGTGCAAAATGCCGCCAGGCTTCCAAGTCCGAAGACGCTTGACAGAAGGTGTTTAGCGTTGTATCATGGGTGTAATTAGAATAAAGGCATTGATGGGGAGTAGTACATGGAAGCACGCTTCCAGAGAGGAAGGCCTTGAGCTGCGAGCTTTCTAAGTAGGTGGCCATGGAAGTCGCCCCGGAGCTTCTTGAGTGAACTGCACTGTATTGGGTCGTACCTTGCACGAGCTTGAGACGGTGGTTACGTTATAACTTCTGAGCGCTTCCTGTTTTGGCAGGGAGAATTAAGGTGGTACCGCGAATTTGCTTTTCGTCCTTACAGGGCGAAAGGCTTTTTTATTTTTATGAGGGAGTGACGAACATGGAGAAGATCTATGATCCGAAACAGGTGGAACAAAAATGGTATGACTATTGGGAGAAAAATGGCTATTTTCACCAAGAAGTGGATACAACGAAAGAGCCTTTCTGTGTGGTAATCCCACCACCAAATGTTACAGGGCAATTGCACATGGGTCATGCCCTCGACAACACTTACCAAGACATTTTGGTGCGCTGGAAGCGGATGCAGGGCTGCAATACAGTGTGGATCCCTGGTACTGATCATGCGGGTATTGCCACCCAAGCCAGGGTAGAGCAACATATTCGCGCCACCGAAGGTAAGACCAAGGATGATCTGGGCCGAGAAGAGTTTCTCAAGCGAACTTGGGCCTGGAAGGAAGACTATGGTAATCAAATCCTCAATCAGTTGAAAAAGCTCGGTACCTCCGCCGATTGGGAGCGGGAACGTTTTACCATGGACGAGGGTTGTTCCCGGGCTGTACGGGAGGTCTTTGTTCGCCTCTTTGAAAAGGGCCTGATTTATCAGGGGAACTATAGCGTCAACTGGTGTCCTGATTGCGCAACCACCCTTTCTGATATTGAGGTGGAACATGAAGAGGGAACTGGCAAGCTATACAACATCAAGTATCCCTTTAGTGATGGAAGTGGCTTTATTGAAATCGCGACTACCAGACCAGAGACCATGCTCGGTGACACAGCCATCGCCGTTAACCCCGAGGATGAGCGTTACAAAGATTTGATTGGCAAAATGGTCACGGTTCCCCTTGTGGAGCGGGAAGTTCCCATTATTGCTGATGACTATGTCGATCTGGAGTTTGGCACCGGGATGGTCAAGATCACTCCAGCCCACGATCCAAATGACTTTGAGATTGGCCTCCGCCACAATCTACCCGAAGTTCAGGTTATCGGTCTCGATGCCCAAATGACTGCCCAGGCAGGAACGTATGCTGGCATGGACCGCTATGAGGCACGGAAAGCTATCATCTCGGACCTTGAAAAACTCGGTCTCTTGGTCAAGGTGGAAGATCACGAGCATGCCGTAGGACAGTGTTATCGCTGTAGCACGGTTGTGGAGCCGATTGTCTCTAAACAGTGGTTTGTGAAAATGGCTCCTCTGGCGAAAGCTGCTATTGCGGCTGTAGAAAATGGTGAGATTCGCTTCGTTCCAGACCGCTTTAGCAAGAACTATTTGCGCTGGATGGAGAACTTGCGAGATTGGTGTATCTCGAGGCAACTCTGGTGGGGTCATCGGATTCCTGTTTGGTATTGTGGAGATTGCGGTCACACCTTTGCCACGGTTGAAGATCAGCCCAGCAAGTGTCCTGCCTGCAATTCGCATCGTCTAGAGCAAGATCCTGATGTCTTAGACACCTGGTTTTCGTCGGCCCTTTGGCCTTTCTCCACCTTGGGTTGGCCCGATCGAACAGAGGAGTTGGAGCACTTTTACCCAACCGCTGTCTTGGTCACTGGTTTCGATATCATCTTCTTTTGGGTAGCCCGCATGATTGTCATGGGTTATGAGTTTATGGGAGAACGTCCCTTTAGCGAAGTGCTCATTCACGGTCTCGTCAGGGATTCTCAGGGAAGAAAGATGAGTAAGTCTCTAAATAATGGGGTCGATCCCCTAGATGCGATTGAAGAGTACGGTGCCGATGCACTCCGCTTTAATCTTGTGATTGGTGTAGCACCGGGTAATGATATGCGCTACATTCCAGAGAAAGTAGAAGCCTATCGCAACTTTGCCAACAAGATTTGGAATGCATCAAGGTTTGCTTTAATGAACCTCACCGACTTCAACTATCGTCAGCAAAACATGGGTTCACTCCAGTTGACGACCATGGATCACTGGATTCTCAGTCGCTATGAATTTACTGCGAAGGAAGTAACCCGTTTCCTAGAACGCTACGATGTGGGTGAAGGAGCCCGTGTCTTGTATGAGTTTCTCTGGAATGAACTCTGTGACTGGTATATTGAGCTGATCAAGCCTAGGCTTTACGGGAAAAAGGGCGAAGACTCTCGCTACGTAGCCCAGTATGTGCTGTGGTATGTCTTGAAGGGTACACTAGAACTCCTCCATCCGTACATGCCCTTTATCACGGAGGAAATCTGGCAGAATCTGCCCCATGATGGCGAGACCATAATGCTAGCGGACTGGCCTGCACCAGAGGGGCTGGCCTCGCCGGGAAGCGAAAAGACCATGCAGACCATGATGGCGATTATTACGGAAATCCGGACGCTGCGGAGCGAGAAGAATGTTCCCCCTGGACGTAAGATTACGGCTATCTGTCAAGCAAGTGACGAGATGCAGGCTATGTTGGCGGATGCCAGTGACGATATTCAAAATCTGGCGGGTCTTGAAACTCTGACGTTACAAGCTGTGGGTGAAAAGCCTGTGAAGGCCCTTAGTGCCGTAGTTGAAGGCGTAAATATCTTCTTGCCCCTTGCGGATCTCGTGGACATGGAAGCTGAGATGACGCGGATCAAAAAAGAGCTAGAAGAGACGGAACGTGAGCTGAAACGGGCACAAAGCAAATTAGAAAACGAAGGATTTATATCGAAAGCACCCCCGCAAGTGGTGGAGAAAGAACGGGAGAAGGTAGAATCGTACCGGGCCACGGCAGAGCGGTTGCAGAGTTTACTCCAGGAGATGCAGGATTAGATGATCACAATGGCGCAAAGAGAACGTTTTGGTAGTCACTTAGGCCTGGAACGAATCAGACATGTCTGCGAGGACTTAGGAAATCCACAAAAGGGCCTGCCATGCATTCATATTGCTGGGACCAGTGGCAAAGGTTCGGTCTCCGCTTTACTGTCAGGGGTATTAAGGCGAAGTGGGCTCAAGGTGGGGACCTTTACCTCTCCCCACCTTGTGGATTATAGTGAGCGTTTTCAGATCAATGGCGTCGCAATTGATGCTGAAACGTTGGACGAAGTTGTGGGTCGAGCTGAGTTGGCGTGCAAGACAACAGAGTCTAAATACCCTCAGTTTGGACCGGTCACTGAGTTTGAGTTAGCGACGGCTGTAGCCTTTCTCTACTTTGCTAAAGAGCAAGTGGACGTTGCAGTGATCGAGACAGGCTTAGGTGGCCGCTTAGACAGTACCAATGTAGTTGATCCCGTTCTAACCGTCATAACCACCATTGGCCTTGATCATCAAGACCGTCTGGGAAAGACGTTGCCCGAGATTGCCGCAGAAAAGGGTGGCATCATTAAAGAGGGGATTCCCATCATCAGCGGCGTGCAGTCTCCAGAAGCGGAAGCTGTGCTCAAAAAAATCGCTCAAGACAAGGCTGCACCGTGGCGAAGCA
>JAAYOK010000072.1 GCA_012520355.1 Bacillota bacterium
AACTCTATAAGGGGTCGCACCCCCCATTTTCTGGAACCTCCCCACTAGAGTGTTAGCAATCAGATCCGATACTTGGAGGTTTTGAACCTAGGAGTAGAACCGTCAACGAAGCCCACCATAAGCAATCGCAGATATTTGATCAACATTGCGTCAAAAAGCCCCGTAGTCTTAACCACGGGGCTTCAGGTTGCCCAAAGGACCAGATGTTAAGCTCAAATGCACTGGCATATGAGTGACCCTACTGACTTTTCACAACCTTGTAATCCCAGATGGTTTCTTCGTCCCTACCCTCCACTCTGATCCAGAGTACCTCCTGACCTTCCTGTTTCGTGATAATTTGCCTAAACACGCCACCGGGTCCCCAAGGCCAAGGATTGTCCCAATAGATACTTTCTACACGGGGATCCCAATCATGTAGCCTAATTCCTTCGGGATAAATGGACGGATCTTCCCAGGTACTTCAAAGTATGTATCCGGCGACTCGTAATCATCAAAACAGTCGCGAGGGTCCACTGCGGCCGATGTGGCCGACATGGCCGATGCCGATACTTGATCCACAAACTCCACGGACCAATGCAGAAACTCATCGTCTTCAGATTCAGGCTCGGCTCTAAGATACACCTTAAAACCCGGTGGGTACGGACCATTGTTTGTCAGGTCCTTTATAGTGCCCCAGACCCTTGAAAATGTTGTTCCCTAGAAAAACCCCGCGACCTAAACCACGGGGTTGCAGACGTCTCGCAAATAAGAGTGATGAGCCCCTTTTCCCTGCCTCCGAGTCTATTTCAGACGAAAATACAGAGGAACAGAGGTGTAAAGGGAGAATTAAGCATGCGTAGATCGCAAAATAGAAGGTGGTGATCGTTGGCTATGGCGACGCAAAGAATCAAGGTGTTTAACAGTGCGTTCGTGCGAAGGACTGCGAGCATTCTGATCATAATGGCTATCCTCCTAGGCTTGCTCCTAGCTTTTTTTCAGCTATACCAACGTTCACTGATCCAAACATTAACCCAGATGAACAATGAGTTTGTGGAGCAGGTGGACATCCTTTCCGGCACCTTACTGGAGATTATTCAGAACAGCGCTATGCACACATTCTATTCTGGCTCCCTGATTAAGCTGCGCACCGTAGATCCCCTGACAAATGCTGAGCGGATCGCTGGCTTTCGCGATCTGGGAAACTGGGTGAGTAGCAGTACCTTCTTGTCCAGTGCCATGATCTATAACTCCAGCGCCGATATCCTCTATACATCCGATGGAGGGTATACAAGAAACGCAAGCGAAACCTACCATGATCAAGCAACTGTTACGCTGATGGCTGCTCAGGAAAGGCATGGTTCGAGGGGGCCAATCAGACGGCAAACGGAGGATGGAGACACGTATTCCTTCCTATTCTTTGAGTCCAATATGCCAGATCGGGGTTCACTCCTATTGAATGTACAGGCAAAGTGGTATGAGGAACAGCTCTTGGGACTGTCGTCAGAACACAACAGCGTCGTGGTGAGCAACGAGGGACAGGTCTTCGTAGCAGGCGATGCGTCACTCACCGACAAGGTTTCTCGCATCTGGCCCACGCTCCTAACACGCTTCGACCATGATAGCAAGAGTCACGGCTTTATTCTGGAGCCCGGGGGCAAGAGTGGTTGGATGTACTATGAAATGACGAACCTAGGCGGTTACTATCTCAGGTTCTTCGAAACAGGCACGATCTTGCCTGGCCTATTAGCAGTACGGAATTTCGTATTAAGCTTGTTGATTGCGGTTACAGCCATCTTGATCGGAGGAGCCCTTTACATTCTGTTTGCTTTCTACCTTCCTTTTAAGGCGGTTCGGGAAGCACTCCAGAAGGATCGTACCGGCGATGAAACGGTCGTTCAACAGGTCGACCGATTGTTGGTGGACAAAATGGAACAGCGGCTTACAAAACAGATGGATGCCCTCCTGCAGGGTGAAGAATTAGGCATCATTAACTACCCTGCTTCGCTTATTCTGGTTGACTCTTCCGATTCTGAAACGATCCGTCGCGTAGTTACGTCCTCTACTAGTTCACCTGCACTTACCTCACTCATTTCCTTTGGCTGTGCAATTGTCGTAAGTGACGAGAGCGCCGAACAGATGCTGGAGTTGTGTTTAAACATCGTAGATGCAACGGGTGCCCGCTGTCTGTATGGAAAATCAAGGCATTCCGCTAGCGAGTTAGCCCAATGCTATGGAAATCTATCGGACTTATGGCAGCAGCGTTTCTTGTATGTAGGCCAACAAGTGCTCTCTGAAACGCTAACAAACACGTACCAATCTCCACTGGACTTTGAAACGAAGGATACAGAACCTCTCTTTAGCTCTTTGCGAGCAGGAGAGCTCGATGAAGCTCGGGCGATCTGGAAAGGGATTTTCGAGAAAATCCGTGACGCCAATTACAATGATTTTCGCTTCTACACGAGGTATCTCTTGAAATATCTCAACACCATGCAAAGCGAACTAGGCTTAGAGTCCTTGGCCAACGCTTCTGATCTGTTTGACAATCTGGAGGATGTGGCTGACCTTCACCAACTCCTTGATACCATCTTCGTTCGTATCGTAGCCGCACACGTTGATCTAAGGAAGAATCACCTACAGCAGTTGGCCTCCAAAATCGATGAACGCATTGCAGCGGGGTACCATGACGGCAATCTATCCGCCCAGAGTATAGCCGATGAAATGGGCTTGAACGCCGTGTACCTAGGCCGACTCTATCGGGAGAGTACAGGGATATCCATTGGTGAAGCACTAAAGCGAACCCGGATTGAACAGGCCAAACGCCTGCTGATTGAGACGTCTGACTCGGTCAAGGACATTGCTTCCCGCGTTGGCTTTTCGAACAACAAGTACTTTTTCGTTGTCTTTAAGGAGCTGGTGGGAGTAACCCCCAAAGAGTTTCAGGCGCTAGAAAAAAGTGGGAGTCAATAAAAAACCTTGCTGGTGCACGATTCGTTCATGCACGTAGCAAGGTTTTTCTTCGCATCCTAGATCAACTGTCGACGTTGACGTTCTTTCTCAGCATCCGCGTCCTCTACAGGATACCACATGGGTTCGACAAAGCGAACACTGCAACTCTCCCCTTGGGAGAACGTGATGCGATGGGGTGTTTGGACTTTAAGGGTCTGATCACCAATGGGGACAACATATTCGGTGCGGTCCGTTAGGAAAATCCGAGTTTGCACATGCGTCCGATAGCCTTTCTCAGCTGTAAGTTCGATGGCATTAGGACGCGTAGCCATAATCATTTCGGGTTCAGCGTTTGGTGGTGCCTCTAGATCTAGGGGATGTTCCATATCTCCCTTGGCATACACCTTACCGTCTTTGATCACGACATTGAGGAACGTACTTTCCCCCAAGAAGCTGTGGACAAAACGGTTAATGGGCCGGTTATACAGATTCTCCGGAGTATCAATTTGCATGATCTTTCCCATGTCAGCCACGAGCATGCGGTCTGAGAGGGCCATAGCTTCCGACTGATCGTGGGTTACAAAGATAATGGTAAACCCGAATTTGCTTTGCAGTTCCTTCAGTTCAAAGCGCATTGTTTCCCGCAGATGGGGATCAAGGTTCGAAAGGGGCTCATCAAGGAGCATTACCTTAGGATTAGTCACAATCGACCGGGCTAGGGCGATCCGCTGTTGTTGACCTCCGGAAAGATCCGAGGGATACGTCTTTTCCAACCCCGTCAGACTTGTATGGTGAAGTGCTTCCTTCACACGGCGCTCAATTTCCGAGCGCTGTACTTTTTTGATCCGCAACGGATAGGCCACATTCTCAAAGACATTCTTGTGGGGCCAAACTGCAAATGCTTGAAACACCATTCCTAAATCCCGTTCCTCAGGGGGAACATATAGGTTTCTCTTACTGCTAGAAACCGGCCGACCCCCCAGATGGATTTCTCCTTCGGTCAAGTCCTCAAAACCGGCAATCATCCGCAGAGCTGTTGTCTTACCGCAACCTGAAGGGCCGAGAATCGAGAAGCATTCACCTTCGTAAACTTCGAAGTTAAAGTCATCGACGGCAACAATATCACCAAGAGTCTTCGTAACAAAGCGCTTCGTAACATGTTCGAGTTTCACTTGTACTTGAGCCATGCCTCAAACCCCCTTCCGATCCGCAGTAATCGCAGTAACAATTGCGTTAATGATAATAATCAAGACAATGGCTACCGAACCTAATGCTGAAGCTTGCGGCATCATACCGGCATCTCGTAGGGAGTAGATTTGAACGCCGAGGGTCCGAGTATAGGGGCCATAAAGCAGTACCGATGTGGTTACCTCACGCATGGCCGGCAAGAAGATCAGGAAGAACCCTGAAATCATGGCTGGACGAATGAGGGGTAAGGTAATGTCCTTCAAACTCTCTGTATGGGTAGCACCACAGGTCCGAGCCGCTTCTTCCAGTGAAGGGTGCACCTGCAACAAAGCTGCCGAGGAGGTCTTCATGGAGAAGGACAAATACCTTGCCATATAGGCCAGCAAGATGATCCAGAGGGTGTTGTACAGACTGACTCCAAGACTTCCAGACCAGGCCAGAATGACACCAATAGCCAAGACTGTTCCAGGAATAGAGTATGGTAAAACAGAGAGGATCTCCAACACTCCAGTTCCCTTGGGTTTGATCTTCTGCACCACATAAGCGATGAGTGTACCCAAAGTCATACTGATCACGCCTGCGCTAATCGCCAGGACAAGCGAGTTCTTAATGGAATCCAAGGTGCCACTCGTGGTAAAGATCCTTGCGTAGTTCGCCAGAGTGAAGTTGGCAGGAATTAGTGGCAAACCATATGCTCTGACTAGACCTACTAAGAAGATCATGACCAGAGGAACTAAGACAACGACTCCCAGAGTGACAATAGCCAGGATGAACAGGGGAATACGTGCCCCACGCAGATTGATGAGTGTAGGCCGCATACTCTTGCCTTTGATGATGTCGTAGCCGCCAGAGGAAAGTACCTTTCTTTGGAGCAAGAGAGCCAGGGCCACAACGACTACCAATAGGATGGAAAGGGCAGCGGCTTGACGTATCCCTTCAAAACTACCTCCCGAGCGCGAAATGACAGCAAAGATCCGGGTGGGCAGGGTAAATATTCCTTGCGAAAACCCGAGAATGGCGGGTACACCAAAGTGTGCCAGGGAACTGATGAGAATCAACAAGGCACCGGCCGAAATCGCTGGAACGACAAGGGGAAGAGTGATAGTACGGATTACCGTTCCCTGTTTTGCTCCGGCAATCCGAGCGCTCTCTTCCAAGGTGGGATCCATACGCTCTAGGGCGCTTACCACCTGCATAAAAACAAAGGGGAAGTAATAGGAGACTTCCACAAACACGATTCCCCAAATGGTATTGATGTTGAGTGGTGCCGAAGAGAGATTAAAGGTTTGAACCAGCCATCGATTCAGATAGCCCGAACGGCCATTTA
>JAAYOK010000073.1 GCA_012520355.1 Bacillota bacterium
CCGGAGTTCCTGGATTTGGACTGATTTCCCCAAGTTCGCTGGAGATGTCCAATGTGGATCTGAGTGAAGAGTTTACAGAGATGATCATCACCCAGAGAGGGTTTCAAGCCAACTCTCGGATCATCACTACTTCAGATGAGATGCTTCAGGAGCTTGTGAACCTGAAACGATAGGAGAGAGTGGGGCTGCGTTAGCAGCCCCCTAATCCATGAAAGAAATGGAGTGTAAGTAGATGGATCTGGCAACGCTATTAGGAATTATCATCGGCACCGCTTTGTTGATAATCTCAATTATTATGGAAGGCGACATCATGCTCTTCTGGAGTTTCTCCAGTGTCTTGATTGTTTTCGGCGGCACCTTTGCCTCGATCATGATCAACTTTACCATGAGCCAAGTTCTCAGTGTCTTCCCCCTGTTGAAAGTTGCCTTTTCAAAGCGAGCAAATGATAGCATCGCTATGATTCGTACACTCGTAGATTTTGCCGAAACTTCACGTCGTGAGGGGCTCTTGGCCCTAGAGGAAAAGGCTTTGGCAGTAGATGAACCCTTCCTGCAAAAGGGAATTCAACTCGTGGTGGACGGTACAGATGCGGAGTTGGTGCGGAACATTCTCGAGATTGAGTTGATTTTCCTAGAAGAAAGACACAAACTGGGGCAGAAGATCTTTGAGCAAATGGGAGCTTTAGCACCTGCATACGGCATGATCGGTACCCTTATTGGTCTGATTGCCATGCTTGGAGCACTCGATAATCCAGACCAAATTGGTATGGGTATGGCTGTGGCACTGATTACAACACTCTATGGTTCCGTAGCATCCAACCTGATCTTCCTTCCCCTCGCTGGGAAACTGGGAATCAAGAGCGATAAAGAGATCCTCCTCAAACAAGTGATGATCGAGGGAATTTTGTCGATCCAAGCAGGGGAGAACCCGAGAATCGTAGAAGAAAAACTCAAGTCGTTTTTATCCCCCGCCGAACGGGTGTCATCTGATTCGAGAGATGGGGAGCTGGCATCTGAGAGGGTGACTGTGGATGCGTAGGAGGCAGCGGGAGGAGTCATTGAATACTGGAAGTTGGCTGACAACCTATTCCGATATGGTAACCCTTTTACTGGCTTTTTTTGTTCTACTCTTTGCCTTTTCCAGCATTGACGAGGGCAAGTTTAGCTCCGTGATCAACGCCTTCCAAAACTACTTAGGAGTTCTACAGCAGGGGCAGAGTTTCTTGGAGACCCCGGGTCCCATGCCCTATGATTATTCCGATATGGGGCATCGCCAATTAGTGCAACTGTTTGAGCAAATGAGTGAGTACATAGAAGAGCAGGGGATCAAAGGAGTCGAGCTAGAGTTTCAAGAACGGGGACTGATTGTGCGTTTCGCAGAGCAAGTCTTCTTTGACCTAGGTCAGGCGGTTCTAAAGCCGGAAGCTCTCGAAATCATGGCAAGTCTGGCCAAGCAATTGCGGAATCTTCCTAATCCGTTGCGCGTCGAAGGACACACAGATGATTGGCCCATTCGGACAAGCACCTTTCCATCGAACTGGGAACTCAGTGTGCATCGAGCCACGAACGTGGTTCGCTATCTCATTGAGGAAGAAGGTTTTGATCCTCAAATGCTAAGCGTTGCGGGTTATTCCGAGTATAGGCCCATTCGTCCGAATGATACCGCCCAAAATAGGGCTATGAACCGACGAGTTGATATCGTGATCCTAAATATTGACATGTGGAATTTTGAACCTAATTGAGGGGAGATTTGGGGATGGCAAAAAAAGTTGAAGTCGATGCGAAACTCTTGATTGTTGCAATAGCTCTCCTGATTGTAGCGACTGTAGGTAGTGCTTTTGCTACATACTTAATCTTTGGCCGGGGAAGCGGCGAGCTAGGAAACTCACCAAAGAGCGAGACCACTCGACGAGCCATGGGCCCGACCTATGATGTGGGTGAGTTTGTCCTCAATTTGACGAGCACCACAAATCAGATGCGCTTCATCCGCACCAGTATCGTTCTGGAGGCCAGTGATACGAAAGTTATCAGTGAACTAGAAACCAGGGCACCGCAGATCCGAGATCAAATCATATCGCTTCTCCGTCCGCGTACCGTTGACGATCTTAGTAGCCAAAATGGCATGGAAATATTACGCCTCGATATTATCAAGACCATGAACGAACTAGTGAGTAAGGGCGAAATTACTGACGTGTTCTTTATTGATCTGATCCTGCAATAGGCCTTAGAAAGGAGTCGCTATGACTAGTCCGATCTTATCTCAAGGCGAAATAGAAGCACTACTGCGCAAAGGAAGTGCCGAATCCTCTTTAGACGAACTCCAAGGATTCTTGCAGCTCATTGCCCAGAATATGTTAGCCCAGGTGAATCGCCGTTCAACGGAGCTCCTCGAACTTGAAGGTCCCTCTGTGGAATACCCAGGTGTGACCCTGGAGCAGGAGATCACCCGCGATAGTTATGTAGTCGCAGCGGAGCTCGGTGACAGTGAACTGCTACTACTTATGGCTGTGGCAGATGCCACCTTGTTTGCTGAACGACTTCAGTTACCAGTAGACCAGGCTGTACAATTCCTTGGCCAAGTTTGGGTTGGTCAGGTAGCCCAGCTAGCAGGTGTTACCCATAGAATTTATCAAGCCCAGAAGGTCTCCGGGCCGGAGCTTGGGCAAATTGCGAGGGAGCCCAGTTCCTTCCTGGTAAGTCATGCCTTTAAACGTTATGCTCAGCGGTTTGGGTTCACTTTTTTGATTCAGCAACAAGAGTATTTTGCAGCAATCGTTGAAGCCTCCCAGGAGACGATTGAACTCGCCCAAGCCAAGGAATCAGCCCAAGCCCTCTTGAAGGGTCATGAAAGTACGTCTCCAGTTGGTCGAGCGATTTTTACCCCTATCGATGAGGTTGCATTGCTGGAAGAAGACCAAAGTATAACCTTGTTACAGGATATCGATTTGACTGTCACTGTCGAGCTGGGACGGACAATCTTAACACTTAACGAAATCCTAGAACTTAAACCACAATCCGTCATCAGCCTGGACCGCCTTGCAGGTGAGCCCGTTGATGTCTATGTCAATGACACAAAATCCGCTAAGGGAGAGGTCGTTGTCTTAGAGGATAACTTTGGCGTGCGGATTTTGGAGATCTTGACGAAATCAAAGCGGTCCTAGGAGAGTGAACATAAACCATGGATAGTAGCATGATCTGGGGACTCGTTCGTATGGTACTGGCCTTGGCCATCATTGTTCCCAGTGCTTTTTTTGTCACACGATGGTATGGGAAGAAACACACCCAAGGACAAAAGTTGCAGATTAAAGAAGTCCTTACCGTAGGCACGAATCGGGCACTTTATGTCGTCGAATGGGAGAATCAACAGTATCTTCTTGGGGTAACAAATCAGAACATTACACTGGTGGATCAAAAACCAGCTACTAGGCCAATGGGGGAGGAGGGTCCCGAATAATGGGCTTTTTGCAAACAAATATACCTTTTCCCACCGTTGACATTGGGCTCGGCGTGGCGGAAAATCCAGGGGATGTTGCAGTCAGTCTTCAAATTTTATTGTTATTAACAATTCTAAGTCTGGCACCTGCAATCTTAACCCTCATGACCTCCTTCACACGGACGGTCATCGTGCTTTCATTGATTCGGAATGCTCTGGGAACAAACCAGGTGCCTCCCAACCAAGTCTTGATAGGACTCGCTCTATTTTTGACAGCGTTTATTATGGCTCCCTCCTTCGGTGCCGTCTATACCAACGCCCTAGCCCCTTATTTTGCTGGGGAACTCGCCTTAGAGGAGGCGTGGGAAGTTGGTCTTGAACCCATCCGTGACTTTATGATCCGTAATACGCGTGAGAAAGACCTGGAGATGTTTATTACTATTAGGGGAGAGGCTCGGCCCGAGACGCCGAGTGATATCAACACCTTGACTCTGATTCCGGCCTTTGTCATTTCGGAGCTCAAAACAGCCTTTCAATTGGGCTTTGTGGTCTTCATTCCTTTCCTCGTGATTGATATGGTTGTAGCCTCAACGTTGATGGGAATGGGGATGATGATGCTTCCACCCGTCATGATCTCCTTACCTTTTAAAATACTTCTGTTTATCTTAGTGGATGGATGGCATCTGATCGTGCGTTCGCTCCTGCTAAGTTTCTCGTAAGGATGGTGAGTAGATGACTGATGCAACCGTTGTGGGCCTTGCTCGTGATGCGGTCTTGACCATTCTCTTGGTGGCTGGACCGGCACTACTCATAGGCATGGTGGTGGGTTTATTGGTCAGTGTTTTTCAGGCGACGACACAAATCCAGGAACAGACTCTGACGTTTATTCCAAAAATCGTAGCGGTCCTAGTATCGATTGTGATTTTCGGCCCTTGGATGCTACGCAATCTTGTTGATTTCGCCGAGCGTTTGCTGGCGAATTTAACAACCTATATCATGTAGGGGAAGGGAGAATCAGCCATGATTTCTGTTGTTGATTTTGTCCGCTTCTCCTTGAGTTTTATTAGGCTGGCCACCTTCCTTGCTGTGGCACCACTCTTTAATATGCGGAATATTCCCTTGATGGGGAAAATGGGCTTTGCTGCCTTGGTGGCCCTAGCTGCCATGCCTCCCCTAGATGCTAGCTGGAATGTGGAATCTATAGGTGTCTTGGCGCTACTTGCCATTCATGAGGTTGTGATCGGCTTTATCCTTGCCTTTGTCGTCATCTTGGTCTTTGCAATTGTGAACTTTGCAGGTCACTACGTTGACACTCCCATTGGCTTTGGTATGGCCTCCATCTTCGACCCAGCAATCGGAGGACAAGTCCCCGTTTTTTCGCAATTCTACTATATTTTTGCTGTCTTGATTTTTCTCGCGGTGGACGCCCACCTATGGTTGATTCAAGCCGTTCAACATTCCTTTCAGGTGATTCCTTTTGGTAACTGGATCCAAATCGAACCTTCTTTTACGCTCCTGATGGAACTAGTGAAGCAGATGTTTCTGATTGGAATCCAGATTGCACTGCCGATTACAGCGACTATTCTTCTAACGGATATTGGACTAGGTATTGTGATCCGGGCTGTACCGCAGATTAATGTCTTTGTCTTGGGATTTCCCATCAAGATCATGGTGGGACTTGTTGTCATTCTCTTTGGTTTGCCGAGCTTCGTTTATATTGCCAGCCAGCTCTTTGCAGTTGATGGACTGTTATTCCGCTATGTGCAGAGCTTACTGGCTCTAGGGGGGAGTTAGGTGGCAGACTATTCCATGAAATTGCAGCTTTTTTCAGGCGAAAAGACCGAACCGGCTACACCTCGGAGGCGGGAAGAAGCGCGCAAGAAGGGACAAGTCGCAAAGAGTGGAGAAGTCGGTACAGCCTTCACCGTGTTAGCTGCCTTTGTGATGTTAAACTCCTTCGCGCCGTACATGGGTCGGCATCTAAAGGAGATCGTTCACTACTATTTGACAAACATGTCGGCCTGGGATGGTGATGCGTTAGGCTTTCAAGAGATGTTTCTCTTCGCTCTTATGAAGTTGGCTCTCATTGTTGGTCCGATTCTACTTGGCCTATTGGTCATTGGCGTCTTGGGGCAGGTGATCCAAGTGGGTTTCCATTCCTCCAGCGAAGCGTTGATGCCAAAGTTTTCCAGGATTAACCCGATGGAAGGTTTCAAACGGATTTTCTCGAAACGAGCCCTAGTGGAATTTGCCAAATCAGTGGCGAAGATCTTCTTGGTGGGATACTTGGTCTATACCCAGGTGCGGCAGAACCTGGCATGGTTGCCCCAAATCAGCCTTTTTTCCCTCGGTGATAGTATTGGCCTGATGACAAACAGTATCTACCGGATGGGGCTCCAAGTTGGTCTTTTTCTGCTCATCATTGCGGCTGCTGATTATTGGTGGCAACGCAGAGAGTTTGAAGACAGTATCAAGATGTCCAAACAAGAGATCAAAGAAGAGTACAAACAGATGGAAGGCGATCCCCAAATTCGGGCTAAGATTCGTCAGCGCCAAAGGCAAATGGCCTCACAACGAATGATGGCGGCTATTCCCACAGCTGATGTCATTATCACCAACCCAACCCACTATGCCATAGCTATCAGCTACAAACCAGAGGAGATGGGTGCTCCCCAAGTGGTGGCGAAAGGTATGGGAATCATTGCCGCTCGGATTAGGGAAGAAGGTCAGAAGCATAACATCGCCACTGTAGAGAATGCCCCTTTAGCCCAAGCCCTGTACAAAGGAACCGAAGTGGGCCAAGAAATTCCTGCCGAACTCTATGCGGCTGTTGCAGAGGTATTGGCCTTTGTCTACCGGCTGAGGAGAAAGACGGTTTAGTTATGAAGAATGGATGGTAAGAATGGCTAAGACATCGACTTCGTTTTTGCGCAATTTCGGGCGTGTGAGCGACATTACTGTTATGTTGGCAGTAATCATGATCGTAGTGATGATGGTACTGCCTTTGCCGCCTGCAATTCTAGATATTCTGCTGGCGATTAATATCAGTCTAGCGCTACTCATTCTCCTGATTACCATGAATATTAGCCATCCTTTGGAGATTTCGGTGTTTCCAGCCCTCCTCTTGGTGACAACCCTGTTTAGGCTTGCCCTAAACGTGTCTTCGACGCGCCTTATTCTGCTTACGGGAAATCCCGGTAAGATCATTGTTGCTTTTGGCGATTTCGTTGTTGGTGGCAACTACGTGGTTGGTTTTGTCATCTTCTTGATTCTGGTCGTCGTTAACTTTATGGTCATCACCAAGGGAGCAGAACGTGTCTCAGAAGTTGCAGCCCGGTTCACCTTGGATGCCCTCCCAGGTAAGCAGATGAGTATTGACGCAGATCTAAACTCCGGCCTCATTTCAGAAGTGGAGGCCAGGCAAAGGCGGAGCGATATAGCCCGTGAAGCAGACTTTTACGGCTCTATGGACGGTGCCACCAAGTTTGTTAAGGGTGATGCCATTGCCGGTATTATCATTACCATCATTAACCTTTTGGGTGGTTTTGCCGTAGGAATGTTCCAAAGGGGGCTGGATTTTTCTGGAGCACTCAATCGCTATACACTCCTATCGGTAGGCGATGGCTTGGTGTCCCAAATTCCTGCTCTGCTCATATCGGCAGCGACAGGTATTATTGTCACCCGGGGCGCGTCCGAGAATAACCTTGGGTATGATATTACCCAGCAATTATTCTCCCAGTATCGGGTGTTAACTGGAGCATCCGTTGTGGTAGCCTCCTTTGCCCTGATTGGTGGTTTACCGAAGATTCCTTTCGTCATAATTGGTGCCCTTTTGGGCTTTTTGGCTTACTGGTTATGGAAGAGTGAAAAGGGCGGCGAGATTGCTGAAGACGAGGCTTTGGAACAGAGGCAAATAGAAGAAGCCCGCAAGCCAGAGTCCCTCATGGGTTTACTCCAGGTTGATCAGGTCGAACTGGAAATTGGCTATAGTCTCATTCCCTTGGTGGATGAAGCCCAAGGAGGCGATATGCTCGATCGGATCAGTATGATTCGTCGCCAGTGTGCCATCGAGCTTGGCCTCTTAGTGCCTGTCATTCGTATTCGGGACAACCTGCAGCTAAATCCAGATGAGTATGTGGTCAGGATTAAAGGAATCCAAGTAGGCCGTGGAGAACTGATGATTAACCACTATCTAGCCATGGACGCAGGTGGTGTCACAGATACCGTGCCAGGAATTGCCACGACAGAACCTGCTTTTGGCTTGAGTGCCCTTTGGGTGGATGCCCAGACCAGAGAGAAAGCAGAATATGCAGGTTACACCGTGGTGGATCCACCAGCTGTTTTGGCGACCCATTTGACCGAGATTATCCGGGAACATGCCCACGAACTTCTCGGTCGGCAAGAGGTCAAGTCCTTACTCGATGGGGCCAGGGAAGATTATTCGGCCGTTGTGGATGAGCTGGTTCCTGATTTGCTCTCCATAGGTGAGGTCCAGAAGGTACTGCAAAACCTGTTGCGTGAAGGAGTACCGATTCGCAATATGGTTACGATTCTAGAAACATTAGCAGATACGGCCACCATCACTCGTGATCCCGACTATTTGACGGAGTATGTGCGTGAAGCTCTCAAACGCCAGGTCTCACAAATGTATCTGGAGAAGAACGTATTGACCGTCTTGACCCTAGCTCCCCAATGGGAAGAAGCTATTGAATCGGGGATGGAGTATACAGAGCGCGGCTTGAGTATCGCACTCGATCCAAGACTACTGCAAGACCTCTTTCAGGCCATTGGACAAGCCCTGGAAGAACATGTCCTACCCTATCCCATCGTCTTAACATCCCCACAGGTTAGGATGGCGTTGAAACGGCTTACGGAACGTGCCATGCCTCGCTTAATTGTACTGTCTTACAACGAAATCAGCACAGATATTCAGGTTAATGCAGTGGGGACGGTGAAGTAGAACGATGAGGGTAAAAAAATTTACGGGAAAAACGATGCAGGAAGCGGTAGAGGGTTTACGTAGGGAGTACGGAGCCGATGCCATTATCTTGCATACTACGCAAAAAAGACGCTGGTTTTGGGGCCGCCTCGGACCACGCCATTATGAAGTGGTGGGAGCCATCGATCGGACGCCCAAGCCACCAGCTACGAAGGTTGCGCCAGTTGTTAAGTCTCAGCCGTCGAGGACTGAACCGCTCGCTCCCACCGCACCTAGAGAGGTCGTCGCCCGTCCAGACGCCACAAAGTTCGATCCTTCCATGTCGGAAGCTGTTCAAAACATTTCTGGGCGTTTGCTGCGCCGTGACATTCCGAAAGATTTGGTCCAAGACTTATTGAAAGATGTCCTGGCCCGGTTACCCAGGGAAGCATGGAATGACGAGTCAGCCATCTGGACGCGCCTTAAGGACTTGGTTACGGAAAAAGTGGCTACTGTAGATCCTTGGGACTTTTCAGGTGAACAACGCATCGTGGTGCTCATCGGACCTACCGGTGTGGGAAAGACGACGACGATTGCGAAAATCGCAGCCAATTTCAGTCTCATCGGCGCCAAAAGTGTGGGTTTAATTACCATCGATACCTATCGAATCGCTGCTGTGGAGCAGCTCAAAACCTACGCCGAGATCATTGGTATCCCTGTTCAGGTAGCGTATAGTCCAAGGGAACTGAAGGATGCCATTGGGAAAATGCACGACCGTGAACTGATTTTAATCGATACGGCAGGACGTAGTCAGAACAACTATTTGCAGATTGCAGAACTTAAAAATCACCTAGCCGGTATTGAAGCAGAGATCCATTTGGTGATTAGTGCCACAACAAAGCCGCAGGACGTTGACGAAATTATTAAGGCCTTTGGCCAAGTAACCATTGATCGAGTCATTATTACAAAACTTGATGAAACTACCACCTATGGAGTCGTTTTACAGACTTGTGAACGAACTAAAGCTCCTCTTTCGTTCGTCACCACTGGGCAGGGGGTCCCAGAAGACATAGACGTGGCTACAAATGATAAGATAGCTCAGCTAATTTTGGGGGACGCTCAATTATGAGAGATCAGGCAGAAGGTTTAAGGAGACTAGCTCGTAAGCAGGACCGTGCTTCGAGGATCATCGCAGTGACCAGTGGAAAAGGCGGCGTAGGTAAGACAAATATAGCGGTCAATCTTGCCCTAGCACTTTGCCAGATGAACCATCGAGTCGCTCTCGTTGACGTAGACTTAGGTCTGGCCAATGCGGATATCGTCTTGGGGATCACACCCCATTTCAATTTGGGTCATGTCTTCCGGGGCGAGAAAATATTGAAGGATGTTATGACAGAAGGACCTTTAGGTCTGAAAATTATCTCGGGTGGTTCAGGGGTTACAGACCTGGCTAATCTCACTGGTTGGCGTTTAGAGGTCTTCATTCGTTCTCTGGAAGAGCTGAATACGGAGTTTGATTTTATTATCCTGGACACCGGTGCGGGAATTCACCGTAGTGTTTTGAGTTTCGTGTTGGCCGCCACAGAGATTTTGGTCGTAACAACTCCAGAGCCAACCGCCATTACCGATGGCTATGGCTTGCTCAAAGTGATTCACAAGGAAAGCCCTGAAGCCAAAGTTCGACTTGTAGTGAACATGGCAAAAAATCCAAGCGAGGCAGAACTCGTTGCTAACAAGCTCAACTCCGTCTTGCGAGAATATGTAAACTGGGAAGTAGACTACATCGGGCATCTTTTGCGGGAACAACAACTGACGAAAGCTGTCTCGGAACAAAAGCCTGTTCTATTGGCTTTTCCCAGCGCCCATAGTAGTCGTTCGTTGACGGAGATTGCCAGAGTGTTGGCGGGAGAAAAGAATCATACTGCTCCACAGGGCATGAAAGGGTTCTTTTCGAAGGTTCATCATTTCCTGACCAGGTAGTGAGGTACAAATATGCAACTAATACCAAACCAATTGATAGAGTTACATGTTGAAGGCCACAATGGACTGGAGATCTATCGAACTAGGGTCGAGGATGCCTACGACGACTTAGTGATCGTTGGGGCCCCACTGAGGCAAGGAGTGGTTGTCCCACTGCGTCTCGGTACCAAAATCGATTTGCAACTGAAAGTCAAAGATACCGTGCGGGAAGGTAGGTTTCTCAACCAAGGATTGATCGAAAAGCGTTTTACCGCGCACCTTCCGTTACTACAGGTACGCGTGATAGGTACGTGGGAAAAGGTTCAGGAGCGAAGCTTCCTCCGTGTACCAATCTCCATTGATGCCGTTTTTGTCTTCCATGACCTGGGTGGGGAGGAATCACCGCCCCAGTCAGGTGTGTTACTAGATCTAAGTGGCGGCGGCTTTTTACTCCGCACTTCCAAAAGTCTAGGACTGGATGATGAAATCTTTATTACATTCGGCTTAAAGGAAGAGACCATCAGGGCCCATGCGGCCGTGAGCCGCTTGATTCCCACGGATCAAGGTGTAGATTATGGTATGTCCTTCCTCGATCTGCCAGAGCAATCCAGGCAAGCCATCATAAAGTTTGTTTTCCAACGCCAGATCACATTGGCGGAGATCATGGGTAGGAATCCAAAGTAAGCCTTCCCCCTGGGGGTGAATGAATGACGTCCGATAAGGAGCAACAGCGACTTGATCAGCTGTGGAGTGTGTATAAGAAGAACAGTGACATTCAGGCCCGTGACGAGCTCCTGAATGAATACATACCTTTAGTTAAGTATGTCGCCGGCAGAATGGCCATGAATTTGCCCAGTAGCGTAGAGGTTGGTGATCTGGAGAGCTTTGGTTTTTTCGGGCTACTTGATGCCCTGGAGAAGTTTGATGAAACTCGGAACATCAAGTTTGAAACCTATGCTAGTACCCGTATTCGCGGGGCAATCCTCGATGGATTACGTTCCATGGACTGGGTACCCCGGAGTGTACGAGCGAAAATCCGGACACTGGAAAGCGAAGTGTATAATCTCACCAATGAACTAGGACGGAGCCCAAGCGATCACGAAATTGCTGCTGCACTAGATGTATCACCAGAACGCTATTATGAACTCTTAACAGAAGTAAAGGGAGTTACCCTTTTTTCCTTAGATGAAACTGTAACAACGGATAGTGAGGGAGATAGTCTTAAGATTTTAGATCTAGTGGTCGATGATGAGATATTACCAGACCATCGCCTTTTGCGAGACGAAAGCCTGGAAGAGTTGACTGCGGCAGTTGAAGGGTTGAGTGAACGAGAACAACTGGTTCTGGCCCTTTATTATAACGAGGAACTTACCTTGCGAGAAATCGGTCATGTCTTGGATGTATCAGAGTCACGCGTTTCACAGATTCACACGAAGGCCGTCATGACGCTGCGGAGCAGACTAAAATAGACGGAGGGGTTGAGATGTCCATCAAGTTTCCGGATTTCCAAGTTCTTGTCTCTCGGTCCGATCAAGTACCCCGTGTTAATCGAGAAGGAGATCCTTCAGGGGCTGCTGGCAAAGTGGCTCCTCAAGTAGCTGGCGAGTTTGCTGCCCGAGAGCAGAGGGTCGAGAAGAATAAGCAAAAGGATCGAGTACGGGAGCGCCAAGAGAACGAAGGGAGACGTCCTGGGCAGCAAGAACAGGAAGAGAAGAACAGGAAGAGGCGCCAGAACAAGCGCCGCATCGATCTGCGGGCCTAGAGGGTGGGTGCAAGAGATGGAGTTTTTTCTAGTCTTTTCCCTAGGTATTGCTGTGACGATTGTGGGAGTCTATATCATTCGTCCGAGCCTTTTCACGCGCCCGAATCAAGATTATGCCATGCTAGAAGCAGTTATCGAAGAGTCCATTGGGGAACTCGAGGCCAAACAGGCGGAGATCTTAGCGGAAATAGAAGAAAAACATAATGCCCTGATGAAACTGCACGAACAGATTACTGCCAGCTTCTTGCCGGCCAATACTCAATCCCCAAAGGTCATCGCTGTGTTGGAATTGATGGAACAGGGTGATGATCCGGCGCAAATAGCAAAGAAGCTCGGTCTAGGTTTAGGCGAAGTCCAACTCATTCTCGAGTTAAATAAAGAGCGTAAAACACTTGCTGAAAGCGACTGAATGTGTTATATTACAAAGTGGTGTAAGACTACACACGGTTCTTGACAGGAGATGGGGTTGCCACTTTGGTCCTATCCCTGGATGAAGGAAGCGGAGGAAAAAAACAGGAGAGGAGGTGGGCGATTTGGCCGTAATTTCAATGAAACAGTTGTTAGAGGCCGGCGTTCACTTCGGGCATCAGACCCGCCGATGGAATCCGAAAATGGCAGAGTACATTTTCACAGAGAGAAATGGTATTTACATCATCGATCTGCAAAAGACAGTTCGCAAAGTAGAAGAGGCATATTCTTTTCTCCGCGATCTCGTAGCAGATGGTGAGACTGTGTTGTTTGTAGGTACCAAAAAGCAAGCTCAAGAAACAATCCGTGATGAAGCAGAACGTTCTGGTATGTTCTATGTTAACCAGAGATGGTTAGGCGGAATGTTAACGAACTTCAAGACAATTACCTCCCGTATCGCTCGGCTTGAGGAAATTGAAAAGATGGAAGAAGAAGGGCTTTTTGACGTATTGCCTAAGAAGGAAGTAATGGAACTGCACAAAGAGCAGGACCGCTTGACCCGTTTCTTAGGTGGTATTCGCGGAATGAAAACCCTACCAGGTGCTGTGTTTATCATTGACCCACGGAAAGAACGTATCGCCGTGGCTGAAGCACGCAAGCTTGGTATTCCCATCGTAGCTGTTGTGGACACAAACTGTGATCCTGATGAAATCGATTATGTAATTCCAGGCAATGATGATGCGATCCGTGCCGTCAAACTCTTGACCTCCACCATGGCTGATGCTGTAGTAGAGGCCAAAGAAGGGGCTAGCTTGCAGAG
>JAAYOK010000074.1 GCA_012520355.1 Bacillota bacterium
AAAATGGCAAAACAAAAGTTTGAAAGAACCAAACCACACGTAAACGTGGGTACTGTAGGTCACGTTGACCATGGTAAGACAACGACAACTGCAGCAATTACAATGCTCTTGGGTCGTGGCAAAGACGGCATGATTAAGAAGTTCGACGAGATTGATAATGCTCCAGAAGAGAAAGAACGTGGAATTACCATTAACACCTCCCACGTTGAGTACGAAACTGAGCATCGTCACTACGCACACGTAGACTGCCCAGGTCACGCCGACTACGTTAAGAACATGATTACTGGTGCAGCTCAGATGGACGGAGCCATTTTGGTTGTTTCCGCCGCTGATGGTCCTATGCCCCAGACTCGTGAGCATATTCTACTTGCTCGTCAAGTTGGCGTACCAGCCATTGTTGTTTGGCTAAACAAAGCTGATATGGTTGACGACGAAGAGCTCTTAGAACTGGTTGAGATGGAAGTTCGCGAACTCCTCAGCGAGTACGAGTTCCCTGGTGATGAGATTCCTGTAATCTCTGGTAGTGGCTTGAAAGTTATCGAAGAACTCACAGCTGGTGAACCAGGAGAATGGTCTGCAAGGCTTCAGAAGCTCATGGATGCAGTGGATGAGTACATCCCAACCCCTGCCCGTGAAGTAGACAAACCTTTCTTGATGCCAGTTGAAGACGTCTTCACCATTACCGGTCGTGGTACAGTAGCCACAGGTCGTGTAGAGCGCGGCGTCATTAAAGTTGGTGACGAAGTTGCTATCGTAGGTCTAACCGAAGAAACCAGAAAGACCGTTGCCACTGGTGTAGAGATGTTCCGGAAGCTGCTTGACCAAGCACAAGCTGGTGACAACGTAGGTATCTTGCTTCGTGGTGTAGACCGTGAGTCCATCGAGCGTGGTCAAGTCTTGGCAAAGCCCAACTCGATTACTCCACATACGAAGTTTGAGTGCGAAGTATACGTACTCTCCAAAGAAGAAGGCGGACGTCACACTCCATTCTTTGATGGTTACCGTCCCCAGTTCTACTTCAGAACCACTGACGTAACCGGAATCATGAAGCTGCAAGAAGGCACTGAGATGATCATGCCTGGTGACAACACCAACTTGTATGCAGAGCTCATTACTCCAATCGCTATGGAAGAAGGCTTGCGTTTCGCCGTACGTGAAGGCGGCCGTACTGTTGGAGCAGGCGTTGTAACCAAAATTATTGAATAGGCAAAGGGGGAACACTCCCCCTTTTTCTCTGAAACGACACTAGTGAACGGGTATTGACACCCATTCGAAAATGTGTTAAGTTCTAGTGGACGTTTCGTTGGGGACGAAACTCCGAGATAAATGCGAACATTTAACCGTGGACGTTTCAGCAATGAAACTCCGAGATAAATGCGAAGCATTTATCCAAGGTATTTTGACTGTCTGGAGGTGGCGGCCGTGCGTGTCGGTATCACGTTAGAGTGTACGGAATGCAAAAACCGGAATTATCGTACGAACAAGAACAAGAAAAATGATCCGGATCGCATTGAGATGCAGAAGTTCTGCAAGACATGTAAAACCCATACCCCTCATAAAGAGACTAGGTAGGGGCAGAAGGATGTGAAGAATGTGGCAACAGTGCCAAGCAAACCCAGTTTATGGAACAAGCTCAACAAGTTCGTGCGTGAAGTGCGCTCTGAGATGCGCAAAGTCTCATGGCCAAATCGTAAGGAGCTCATTACCTACACCATCGTAGTCATCGTCACTGTAATCATCGTTGCGTTGTTCACGGGCGTGGTTGATGTGATTATTAGTGGGATACTAAACCTACTAACTCGATTAGGGGGGTAAAGGGCTATAGATCCCTTAGACATGAGTGATAACATGCATGAAAATGTAAACGAAAACAGGAATTGGTATGTTGTTCACACGTACTCTGGCTACGAAAACAAGGTCAAAACAGACCTGGAGAAAAGGGTAGAATCGATGGAGATGGAAGATAAGATCTTCCAAATTGTTGTGCCTATCGAAGAAGTAGTTGAGTACAAAGATGGCAAGAAAAAGGTTTCTCAGCGCAAGGTGTTTCCAGGTTATGTCATGGTAGAAATGATTGTCACCGATGATTCTTGGTATGTAGTACGTAACACGCCAGGCGTAACCGGCTTCGTAAGCAGTGGGGTTAAGCCCATTCCCCTGGAGAAACACGAAGTAGAGGTTATTTTGCGCGATATGGGTATGTCAAAAACCAAGGCAGAGTTTGCCGTGGGCGAATCTGTCAAGGTAGTCACTGGACCCTTCGAAGATTTTACCGGCACAATTACCGAGGTAAACCTCGAAAAGGGTAAGGCATGGGTGAGCATTTCCATGTTTGGACGAGATACTCCGGTGGAACTGGATTTTCACCAGATATCCAAGTTGTAAGTCTAGGTTTTGAGTGGGAGGACGTAAAGTCCGCCATTACCACATTATTTTAAGGGGGTGTATGCGCCGTGGCAAAAAAGGTAAGCGCCATTATCAAGCTACAAGTTAACGCTGGCAAGGCCAACCCGGCGCCGCCGGTCGGACCGGCACTAGGTCAACACGGAGTCAATATCATGGAGTTTTGTAAGACGTTCAACGAACGGACGGCTAGTCAGGCAGGTATGCTTATTCCTGTCGTCATTACCGTTTATGAAGATCGTACCTTCACGTTCATCACTAAGACTCCACCCGCAGCAGTATTAATTAAAAAGGCTATGAAAATTGAGCGCGGTTCTGGTGTACCCAATCGTGAAAAGGTTGGTACAATCAAACGGAGCCAGGTTCGGGAAATCGCTGAGCTAAAGATGCCCGACCTCAATGCTGCTTCAGTCGAAAGTGCCATGCGGATGGTTGAAGGAACTGCCCGCAGTATGGGAGTTGTCGTTGAGGACTAACTAGAAGCGCTATAAATATAGGTGGGAGGATTTTAATCCGCTGGTACCACAAAGGAGGACAATACCATGGCAAAACGAGGTAAGAGGTATCAAGATGTAGCAAAACTGATTGATACTGATAAACTCTACTCACCTAGTGAGGCCATTGCATTAGTTAAAAAATGTGCATCCGCGAAGTTCGACGAAACCGTTGAAGTCGCTTTTAAATTAGGGGTTGATCCCCGTCATGCTGATCAACAAGTACGTGGTACGGTAGTATTACCCCATGGTACAGGAAGAGATGTTCGCGTTTTGGTCTTTGCCAAGGGTGAAAAGGCTGAAGAGGCTCGTTCTGCTGGCGCAGATTTCGTTGGCGACGAAGACTTAGCTGAAAAGATTCAAGGCGGTTGGACCGACTTTGATGTAGCTGTTGCCACACCAGATATGATGGGTGTTGTTGGTAAACTTGGTCGGATCCTTGGACCACGTGGCTTGATGCCCAACCCTCGTACCGGTACCGTAACCATGGAAGTTGCCAAGGCTGTTGAAGAGTCTAAGGCAGGTAAGGTCGAGTATCGTGTGAATAAAGAAGCAGGCATGCATGTGCCCATCGGCAAAGTAAGCTTTACGGAAGAACAGCTGTATGGCAACTTTGTAGCCCTGATGGACGCTGTTGTGAAGGCTCGTCCCCCAGCAGCGAAGGGTACCTTTGTCCGGAAAGTACACCTTTCTTCGACCATGGGCCCTGGAATTCGCCTGAATGCCCAAGAGGCTACTGCAGTCCGCTAGTCGTCTCGATTTAAAAAAATAGTTGATCTTGGGTTTAGCCCATGATATACTCGTCTCTGGGACAGCGTCCCAAAGACAATATAATCGTCAAACCGTAGACAGTCGGCTGTCCTTTGAACATAGTTCAAACGACATTAAAGTAGCATATGCTACGCCTACCGAGGTTGGAGAATATCGCGTTTCGGCTTTTTTCGTTATGCGCTTAATGGATCTCCGCCTTGCTGCGGTAGATCCATTTTTTGTCTATCGAGGAGGTGAAACGATGGCACGTCCAGAAAAAGTAGCAATGGTAGAAGAAATCCAAGAACGCTTATCGAAGGTTCAAGGTGCGGTTCTCACCGATTACCGTGGCTTGACCGCTGCTGATATGACCGCCTTGCGTAAGGAACTTAGAGACGCTGGTGTAGAGTACAAGGTCTTTAAGAACACCTTGACGATTTTAGCAGCACAAGGCGCTGAGATGGAAGACTTAGTTCCTTTGCTGACCGGTCCGACGGCTTTTGCTTTTGGGTATGATGATCCAGTAGCCCCAGCCAAGATCATTAGTGAATTTGCAAAGAAGAATAAGGCACTAGAGATTAAGGGTGGAGTTGTTGAAGGACAAGTTGTTAGTCCAGAGGGTGTAGCTAACTTAGCTAACCTACCAAGCAGAGAGGTCTTACTATCCATGGTACTACGTGGAATGCAAGGACCGATGGCCGGTATGGTCAATGTATTACAGGGCAACATTCGCAATTTCGTCTACGCCCTGAACGCAGTGAAAGAACAAAAAGAAGCAAGTGCATAAACACATCCTTAAGGAGGGTATTTAACAATGACCAGAGAAGACATTTTGCAAGCTATTGAGAATATGACCGTTTTAGAACTTAGTGAACTCGTGAAAGCCATGGAAGAGAAATTTGGCGTATCCGCCGCTGCTCCTGTAGCAGTAGCTGCTGGCCCAGTTGCCGCCGCTGAAGCTGTAGAAGAGAAAACAGAGTTTGACGTAATCCTCACCAGCGCAGGCGAGAAGAAGATCAACGTGATTAAAGTTGTACGCGAGCTTACCGCTTTGGGTCTCAAAGAAGCCAAAGATCTTGTTGACAATGCACCAAACCCTGTTAAAGAAGGCATCTCTAAAGAATTGGCCGAAGAAGTTAAGGCTAAACTTGAAGAAGCCGGAGCATCGGTCGAAATTAAGTAAGGATCCCACGGGATACGGACAATTAAAAAGGACTTCCTCCATGAGGAAGTCCTTTCAGTTGGTCAAGGACATATATGATACCCCAGCAGATCCTTGCTTGACAACAAAAAACCGCTGTGATATCATGGATAAATAGGAAATGGGGAAAATACACCTACTTTATGTATATTCAACATAACAAAGGGGAATCCTGCTATCTTCTCAAAAATTTTGGAAGGTGCGTAGAAAATGCATAATTTGAGCGAGGGACAACACCCTTGCTTTTCGTCATGTTGTATAGATACCAAAAGGAGGAGAGGCCCTTGGTAGAAGCAAGACAGTGGGAGAAGCACGAACGCTATAACTTTGGGAAAATCGAAGAAATACTTGAAATGCCTGATTTAATTGAGATTCAGCACAAATCTTACCAGTGGTTTTTGGATACTGGTTTGAGAGAAATGTTCGATGACGTATCTCCTATTCAGGATTTCACCGGTAACTTGGTACTCGAATTCATGGAATACAGTTTCGGGGAACCAAAGTACGAGGTCGAGGAGTGCAAAGACCGAGACGTTACTTACGCTGCTCCCCTGCGTGCAAGGGTGCGTTTGGTTAACAAAGAGACAGGTGAAGTCAAGGAACAAGAAGTCTTCATGGGCGACTTTCCTTTAATGACTGAGAATGGAACCTTTATTATTAATGGTTCCGAACGCGTTATTGTCAGCCAATTGGTGCGGTCACCAGGTGTTTATTTTGATTTTACCTTTGACACCACAGGTAAGAAACTGTTCTCCGCCAGCATTATTCCTAATCGCGGAGCTTGGCTCGAGTTTGACACAGACTCGAATGATGTTTTATGGGTACGGATCGATAGAACGCGGAAACTGCCTGTGACCGTGTTGGTTCGGGCCCTTGGTCTTGGTAGTGATGATGCAATTCGGCAAGCCTTTCATGAAGCGCCGGGAATTCTTGCCACACTAGAGAAAGACAGTACCCAATCAGAAGCGGATGCTATGATTGAAATTTATAAACGACTACGTCCAGGGGAACCTCCCACAGAGGAGAGTGCCCGTGGTCTATTTTCCACGCTCTTTTATGAGCCAAAGCGTTATGATCTAGCAGGCGTTGGCCGTTATAAGATTAATAAGAAACTTCGTTTAACCGAGCGTTTAGTTGGTCGGGTTTCCGCGGAGAATATCGTTAATCCCGAAACGGGAGAACTCCTTGTGCAGCGGGGCGAAAAGATCACCCGCCGTCAAGCAGAAGAAGTGCATAACGCTGGGATCACGTCTGTTGTGCTAACGACTCGGGAAGGGAATGAAGTTCGTCTCTTCTCCAATAATCAACCTGATCATAGTGTGACAGTCATTACGGCAGAAGATATTCTAGCATCAATTAATTACATGGTGGCACTGGCATCGGATATTGGTACCATTGATGATATTGATCATCTTGGGAATCGCCGTCTCAAGAGTGTAGGCGAGTTACTCCAGAACCAATTCCGCATTGGCTTAAGCCGAATGGAACGGGTTGTGCGGGAACGCATGACAATTCAAGACGTAGAAGTCATTACGCCCCAAGCGCTCATTAATATTCGGCCCGTGGTTGCATCCATTAAGGAGTTTTTTGGTTCCAGCCAATTGTCTCAATTTATGGATCAAACAAATCCACTTGCCGAACTTACCCATAAGCGGAGACTGAGTGCCCTAGGACCTGGGGGACTCTCCCGGGATCGAGCCGGCTTTGAAGTACGTGACGTACACCACTCCCACTATGGGCGGATGTGTCCGATTGAGACGCCGGAAGGCCCCAATATTGGTCTGATTGGAGCTCTTTGTACCTATTCGAGAATCAATGACTATGGCTTTATCGAGACTCCGTATCGTGTCGTCGATAATGGCCAAGTTACCGATGAGATTCGGTACATGACAGCTGATGAAGAGGATTCTTTCCGGGTTGCGCAAGCGAACGAAAAGACCGAAGATCATCACTTTACCAGAACCCATGTGACCGTGCGTGAACGGGAAGAAATCAAGAACGTTCCTGTTGCTGCCGTTGACTTTATGGACGTTTCGCCTAAGCAAACGGTAAGTATCGCTACAGCCCTGATTCCATTTCTCGAAAACGATGACGGTGCCCGGGCCCTGATGGGAGCAAACATGCAGAGGCAGGCCGTGCCTCTGATTGAAGCCGAAGCACCAATCGTGGGAACTGGGATGGAGTACAAGGCTGCCATCGATTCGGGCGCCGTTGTGTTGGCGAAGAACGATGGTGTTGTGGAGCGAGTGACAGGCCGCGAGATTGTGGTCAAGACGGCCTCGGGTAAAGACCGCTACAATCTACTGAAGTTTAGCCGTTCCAACCAAGGAACTTGTATCAACCAAAAACCCCGTTGCTCTGTGGGTCAACAAGTCAAAGCGGGTGACGTTTTAGCCGATGGTCCTTCTACGGACCGGGGTGAACTTGCCCTTGGTCGTAATGTGGTGGTAGCCTTTGTTCCTTGGGAAGGTTACAACTACGAAGATGCCATTTTGCTCAGTGAAGACTTGGTTAAAGAAGATGTGTTCACTTCGATTCACATTGAAGAATATGAAGCTCAAGCCCGAGATACAAAACTTGGTCCAGAGGAAATTACCCGTGACATTCCCAACGTTGGTGAAGATAGTTTGAAGAATCTGGACGAACGGGGAATTGTGCGCATTGGCGCTGAAGTGAAACCAGGTGATATCCTTGTGGGCAAGGTTACTCCCAAGGGAGAAACTGAATTAACGGCTGAGGAGCGTTTGCTCCGTGCCATTTTCGGTGAAAAGGCCCGGGAGGTAAGGGATACATCCCTAAGAGTACCCCATGGTGAGGGTGGCATTGTCGTCGACGTGCGCGTTTTCACCAGGGAAGATGGGGATGAGCTATCCCCTGGCGTCAATCGTTTAGTCCGCTGCTATGTGGCCCAGAAACGTAAGATTTCCGAAGGCGACAAAATGGCGGGACGCCATGGTAACAAGGGTGTCATCTCCCGGATTATGCCTGTGGAAGATATGCCTTTCCTACCCGATGGAACGCCTGTGCAAATTGTACTCAACCCTCTAGGCGTGCCATCACGTATGAACATCGGGCAGGTCTTGGAGACCCACTTGGGTATGGCAGCCAATTTACTTGGTATCCATGTGGCTACACCCGTCTTTGACGGTGCTAGTGAAATCGAAGTTATGGATATGATGGAAAAAGCCGGTATGCGCCGGGATGGTAAGACCGTTTTATATGACGGACGTACAGGCCAACCTTTTGATAATCCGGTTACAGTCGGTATCATTTACATGGTGAAGTTGTCTCACTTGGTCGATGACAAGATCCATGCTCGCTCCACTGGTCCCTACTCCCTCGTAACGCAGCAACCGCTGGGTGGTAAGGCGCAGTTTGGTGGACAGAGATTCGGAGAGATGGAGGTTTGGGCCCTAGAAGCCTATGGAGCAGCCTATACCCTCCAAGAAATCCTCACAGTCAAGAGTGACGACGTTGTGGGTAGGGTGAAGACCTACGAAGCTATCGTTAAGGGAGAGAACATCCCTGAACCGGGCGTTCCAGAGTCCTTTAGAGTCTTAATCAAAGAATTGCAGAGTCTGGCCTTAGATGTGCGTGTACTCAGCGAGAATGAACAAGAGATTGAGATTAAGGAAGAGGAAGAAGATATTAGTGAAATGGCCAGAGAACTTGGGATTGATATCCAAGGTCGGGGAGCCAGCACCAGTATCACCCGTTCTCCAGAAGTCAATCGTGGGAAAAGCGAAGAGGTAGAGGATGACGAGGGTGATGACGAGGATGACCCAAGTCCACCACGGGGTCCTGTCCCCTCCTCCCACGAGGACGATGACGACTATGATGGAGATCAAGATGACGATGATCTAGATCTCGATGATGACTTGGATGTGGACGATGACTTCGTACTCGACGATCTAAGTGATTTATCAGATGATGACGACGATATTTAGCCAGTGAGCGACTCCGCTAGGCGGAGGGACACAAAGGAGGGACGGCCCTTGCTGGATGTCAATAATTTCGATCGGATTCGAATTGGGCTGGCGTCACCAGAACAAATTCGGGCATGGTCTAGTGGTGAAGTAAAGAAGCCGGAGACA
>JAAYOK010000075.1 GCA_012520355.1 Bacillota bacterium
ATTTATCGTATCGCCGGACTGGGCATCTTGGTGGCAGTCCTGAACATTTTCTTGGTACAGGCGGAGCGGAAAGAACAGGCCCAAATGCTGAGTCTGGCAGGGGTCATCATTGTCCTACTCTGGCTCGTTCAGATGGTGGGGCAGCTCTTCTCCGATGTTGAAGCGGTCTTTAGGTGGTGAGAACCTTGCTTTGGTTACCCGCGGTGGTTGGACTCGGTGTTGTCTTAACTGTCTTCCAGGCTCATCTCAGGGAAGAACAACCAGCCTGGGCTGTTCTCGTTGCCCTCTCCTTTGTCTCGGTACTATTCATAGGGTTGATTCCTCAGTTCAGCAATGCTTTTGGGATCATAACCACTTTGGCCCAAGAGGCCCAGGTGAGCTCTTTATACTTGCATCCTGTTTTGAAAACAATCGGAGTTGCCTACCTTACATCCTTTGGCGTACAGATCAGTCGTGAAGCGGGTGAGGAAGTCATCTCCTCCATGATTGAGCTCTCGGGCAAGCTTGTGATCTTGCTGATTGCCTTGCCGTTGCTAGAAGCGATTTTGGCAACGCTCTTCGGCATACTAGGTTTCTAGGGTGAGTAATGTGAAACGGCGAATCGTGGTTATTAGCATCGTAGTATTGATTTTGGGACTCGTCTCTCCAAGCTCCGGGCAAAGCATCCAGGATTCGGATACCTTGGAAGAATCGCTCCAGGCCCAACTAGAGGCTCTGGACTTGGCTCACTTGCTAGATTATGCCGAGCTCTTAGAGGAAGAGTACCAGGACTATTTGCCCAGTCTAAACCTGCAGGGATTACTCAAGGGAGACGATCAGAGACCTTCTCCCACGGGATTCTTCGTCCTTTTGTTCCAAAGCTTCCTGGGTGAACTCTATCTTAGTCTCCATTTATTGCGGCAGCTGGTCATCGTTGGTATCTTAGCTGCTCTCTTAGAACGCCTCAGTCGTTCGTTCGGAACCAAGGCTGTGGTGGACTTAGCCTTTGCCATTTGCTTTCTTGTTCTAGTCATACTCGGACTGCAAAGCTTTCAAATCGCATCGAATGTTGCCACGGGAGCCATCAACCAGATGGTTGGCTTTATGTATTCCTTGATTCCCATGCTTACTTCCTTGCTGGTGGCGGTAGGTAGCGTAACATCGGCTGCAGTCTTTCATCCCCTTCTCTGGGCACTCGTGGGAACGATTGCCAGCCTAATCCAAAAGGTGTTGCTCCCCCTGGTTCTACTGAGTACTGCCTTTTCCCTTGTTGCTCAATTCAGCACGGAACTTCCCTTTCCGAAGCTCGGCAATCTCTTAAGACAGGGAGCTATCTTGCTGTTGGGTATTTGTTTCATCGTCTTTTCCGGCTTTATGGTGGTCAGGGGCGCCATTGCTCCTGTAGCGGATGGAATCTCTTTGCGTACCGCGAAATATCTGACCAAGACATTGATCCCCGTAGCCGGTGGCATGTTTGCGGACACCATAGAAGTGGTGGTCGGTGGTTCTCTTCTGATCAAAAACGCGGTGGGTGTCTTTGGTTTAGTCATGATCATGCTCATGGTGTTAAGTCCACTTCTTAAGGTATTGGCTATGCTGATGGTTTACAAAATCGTTGGGGTACTCTTGGAGCCCATTTGTGATCAGCGCGTTGTTAAAGTCTTGGGTGTCATGGATTCGGCTCTGACCCTAGTGGCAGTTTTCCTTGCCACGGTAGCTTTGATGTTCTTTTTGGCCATCACCATCTTGGTGGGTCTAGGAAATGTAACGGTCTTTATGAGGTGAAGAACATGTATTGGAGGCAGTGGCTCCAAACCTTGCTGGCCTTAGTCATCCTGCTCTGTGTCTTAGAAATGCTTTTGCCCCCTGGCGAACTTGGTAAATTCTCCAAGCTTGTTTTGGGCTTGGCCATCATGCTTGCAGTCTTGCAGCCCCTGGCCATCCTTCTAAACACAGAAGTTCCAGTCTTGGATTATGCCTGGAACCAGACCCTCTGGCGAGAGCCTGATGTGGAGGGTTTGGCAGAGCGGGTCAGGCTTGCTGCCACAACACCTTTCCTCAAGGACAGGGAAGAGCAGGTGGCGAAGGAAATTGAAGATCTACTCTTGCGCCAATTGGATTTGGTCAGGGTTAGGGTAGGGTTTGAAACGGCCCGGGATCTAGTGGTGCAGATCACGATTGATCCCTACTCTCCGGTACAGGCACAAACAATTAGGGACCTTGCGGGATCGATTCTGAATCTTCCGCGAGAGCGAATCGTAGTAAAAAGGCAAGGCGAGTAGAGGGATGAGACCATGCGCGAACTGTGGAATCGGATGAACGAAAAGCAACAGAAGTTATTTAGCTATTTGGCGGTGGTTCTCATCGTTGGAGTGGGGCTCCTATTACTGCAGCCAACAACCCCGGTGGGGCTTCCGAGTCTGCCTACGAGCGAATCCTCGCCAGTGGTGAGGACTTCAGATTCCAGAAAGGAAACATTGGAGAAGGAGCTTACTTCCATTCTCGACTCCCTCTTGGGGGGAAAAGGGACCGATGTATTTCTGACTATGGACCGGGGACCGAGTCTCCAAATTGCCTACGATCGAACGGAGGAAGAACGCTGGGGTGATCAGGGACTGAGCGAGCAACGCAGGACCCAAAGTCCAGTCTTGATGCGTAACGATGCTGATAGGAAGGAGGTACCCCTTGTTCTCGAAGAAGTGGAACCAACTGTTCGGGGAGTGTTGGTAGTGGTAGCGGAAGCGCCGAGCTCTGAGTTACGGCTGGCTGTTGCTCAAGCAGTGGCCACTGCCTTACAGGTACCAATGTATCGAATTGAGGTATTGTTCAAACACTAAAGGAGGATCGTACGTATGGCTAAATTTTACGTCTTGCGCGGCAGAAAGGTCCTTTGGAATCTATTCGTCATCGCTCTTTTGTTTGCCGCTTTAATGTATATCTTCAGTGGAGACCAGGGGTTGGATGTTGATTCCACCATACAGCCAGATGAGGACGATAGTGTGAGCCAAGTTGTGGTAGTTGAACCGGTGACGGTGCGCACCATGCCCACGAAGTTTGCCGAGTATAAGCTAGAGCGAGAACGCATGCGCAGTCGGCAGATGGAGCTATTACAAAATTTGGCCTATGATGTTCACACCGAAGGAGAACGAAAAGAACAGGCCCAGGTTGATTTACAGAACTTCATTGAGAAGATCAGTCGTGAAACGGATATAGAAAATCTATTGAAAGCCCAGGGGTATCTGGATGCACTTGTTCTTTTGGATGATGAGACGATTACTGTGGTAGTCCCCGTAACGTTAAGGAGGGAGGAAGCAGCCCGGATTGGCGAATTGGTCCATCGACTATCGGGCATCCGACTCGAAGGAATCACCATCGTCGATGAATCCATTGGTGTCTAGCGCTAAAGCACGGTGAAAGAGCCTCAGTTATCTGGGGCTTCTCCCTTTTTGAAGGAGATAACGCACAATTAGAGAAATGAACCAAGATACATGAGAAAGAGGGGTACCATAATCATGGACTTTAAGCAGATCAAAGAACTTATCTCCTTGGTCAATTCCACAGAGTTGACAAGAGTAGAAATAGAGGATGGGGATTTTCGCTTATGCCTTCAGAGAGAAGTGAAAGAAGTGAACGTGCGGCCGGGTCCAGTCAGAGAGGTAGTGACTCCCGGGGAAGCGGTCCCGCCTCAACCAGCAGTGGAAGTAAGGGATCACCTCGTCGAAGTATGCGCTCCTATGGTTGGCACATTCTATCGCGCTCCTGCTCCAGATGCTCCTCCCTTCATTCAGGTGGGTGAAAGCATCACCCAAGGCCAGATCCTGTTTATTATTGAAGCCATGAAGATGATGAATGAGATCGAGTCTGATGTGAGTGGGGTTGTCAAACAAGTCCTGGTGGAAAATGGTGAACCAGTGGAGTATGGGCAGCCTATCTTGTTGATTGAGCCCAAGGCCTAGGAGGTGCCCCATCTTGCGAAGAGTTCTGATCGCGAATCGAGGAGAGATTGCGCTACGCATTATCCGCGCTTGTCGCGAGTTAAACATCGAAACAATTGCCGTTTATTCTGAAGCGGACCAAGACTCCCTGCACACTAAGTTGGCTGATAAGGCGGTGTGCATTGGGCCTGCCACTTCCCGTTTGAGTTACTTAAATGCCCAAAACATCTTGGCGGCGGCAGTGGCCCATGGGGCTGATGCAATTCATCCCGGTTATGGCTACTTAAGTGAAAGTGCCATGTTTGCCGAGATCTGTGATGCACATAATCTCATCTTTATTGGTCCTAGTGCAGAGCAGATTGAACTCTTGGGTGATAAAGCCAGGGCCAAAGCCACCATGCAGGCGGCAGGTGTACCTGTTGTTCCAGGCAGCAAAGGAGCTATCCAGGACGAAAAGGAACTGCTCGCCATGGCTGAAGATATCGGTTATCCCGTAATGATTAAGGCCAGTGCCGGCGGGGGCGGTAAGGG
>JAAYOK010000076.1 GCA_012520355.1 Bacillota bacterium
GCCCGGGCCAGATCAACCTTGGCCAAGAGCTCGTTGGCACGTCCCCACTGCTCTGGACCCATCAGCTTCAGGTGAGAGATCTGCAATTTGACACCTGTCTTCTTAGCAACAGCGATCATCTCGTCCAAAGCGTCAAAAACTCCCTTATTCTCGTTGCGCAGATGGACCGCCAGCATGCGGTCACGCCGAGCTAGTACCTCTGCCAAGGCAATAATCTCCTCTGTATTGCAAAAACTACCCGGTGGGTAGATAAGTCCTAGCGAAAGTCCCAAGGCTCCTTGTTCTAATTGTTGATCCAGCAATGCACACATTGCTTCAGTTTCCGGCGGTGAAAGTTGGCGCATTTCCCAGCCCACGATGGAGCCCCGCAGTGTACCATGACCGATGAGACCCCCCATATTTACCGAGACACCGCTCTGTTCAACATGGGAAGCATAGGTGGCGAAGTCGGTGGCTGGAAAGGTTTCTGGGCTAACCTTTGTGCTAAAGTTACTGCTTAGATACTGGAGTGTATGAGCGTAATTCCTTTGACTAAGGGGAATTAAAGAGATGCCGCACTGGCCAACAAGCTCAAAGGTGACACCGCCCACTAACTTGCCTTGATGAGTGGGTACTGTAAGATAAGAGGCGTCGGAATGGCTATGAATGTCCACAAAACCAGGTGCAACAACTCGACCTGAAGCATCCACAATGTGGTGAGCTGGTCTGTCATTGGTGGAAATTTCGGCAATGCGCCCATCTTTGAGATATAAATTTGCTGTAGTCGGCTGCTGCCGACTACCATCCACCACAGTGCCATTCTTTATGGCATAATCAAACATTTTTACCCTTCTCCTTCTGTATAGAGGTGGCAAGCCACATGATGGCCCTCACCCTGTTGGATATAGGGCGGTGTCACGCTACGGCAAATATCCATTACCTGCTCACAGCGGGAGGCAAAACGACAGCCTTCTTCTGGATTGATAGGACTGGTAACCTCTCCCCGGATAATGCTTAGTTCTTGACCTCGCTTGCTGAGGTTTGGCTCAGGAATGGCTGAGAACAGAGCTTTAGTATAAGGGTGAAGTGGGTTCTCAAATAGTTCCTCCGATGTGGCGTGCTCAACGCTTTGACCCAAGTACATGACCATGATTTCATCGGAAATATGCTTGACAACAGAAAGGTCATGGGTGATGAACATGTAGGTCAAGCCCCGCTCTTCCTGAATGTCCATCAAAAGATTGAGAATCTGTGCTTGGATCGATACATCCAAGGCCGAAACAGGTTCATCACAAACAATAAACTCTGGGTTCAGCGAAAGGGCCCGGGCAATGCCAATGCGTTGTCGACGACCTCCGTCGAGTTCGTGGGGGTAGACGGTCGCGTAGCGACGAGCCAATCCGACAAAATCCATCAGTTCTGCAGCACGCTGAAAGGCCTGCTTCCTGTTGGGGTAAATCTTATGGACAATCAAATATTCTGCAATGATTTCCACTACCGACATGCGCGGGTTGATGGAGGAATATGGGTCTTGAAAGATGATCTGCATCTGCCTGCGCATCTTAAGCATCTGCTTTTTCGTGTAGGCTACTATATTGTCGCCATTAAACAGGACCTCTCCCTCAGTTGGTTCCAGTAGGCGCAAAATAGTACGTCCAAGTGTCGATTTTCCGCAACCAGACTCTCCTACTACACCCAGTGTTTTTTGACGAGGTATGGTAATGTTGACATCGTCAACAGCATGCAACAACCCACTGCCAACTCTAAAATACTTTTTTAGTCCCCGTGTTTCTAGTAGCGGCGTCCCAGGTTCGACAAGCGGAGTCTCGTGGAGTAAATGCTCTCGCGCCATTAGATGACCTCCTTCCGTGTGCTATCCTTTTCTGCAAAAAGATGGCAACTGATACTGTGCGTTCCAAAATGAAAGGCCTTGGGGGGTACGGTTTCACAGATGCTCATTTTATGGGGACATCTGTCAGCAAAATTGCATCCGGGAGGGAGTTCCGTGGGATCAGGCATCAACCCGGGAATCGGGTTTAGTCGTGTGGCCTTGGAGTGAATATCAGGTATAGAACCGAACAAGCCTACAGTATATGGATGATGGTCAGGGTTTTCAAAAATGTCCTCTACCGTGCCGGTCTCAATGAGTTCTCCGGCATACATTACGGCCACTTTGTCGCAAGTTTGGGCCACAATGCCAAGATCGTGGGTAATCATTATCATCGCGGTGCCGTGTCGATCCCGCAAATCACGAATCATATTGATGACCTGGGCTTGGATGGTAACGTCCAGCGCGGTGGTGGGCTCATCAGCAATGAGTAGGTCTGGTTCGCACGCCAGGGCAATAGCGATAATGACCCTCTGTTTCATTCCGCCAGAAAACTGGTGGGGGAACTCGATCTTTCTTTGTGGAGGTATTCCCACCATGGTCAACACCTCGTCGACACGTTTCTGAATCGCCTTATCTTTGAGTTGATCCACATTGTGCAGTTCTAGCGCCTCGGCAATCTGATCACCCACGGTTATGACTGGATTAAGGCTGGTCATGGGATCCTGAAAGATCATGGCTATTTTTTCGCCACGTACCTTTTGCATCTCTTCTTCAGGTGTCTTCAGTAGATCCTTCCCCTGGAAGATAACCTCTCCTTGCACCTTACTGACACGTTCGGGCAACAGACCCATAATGGTCAGTGCGGTTGTGGTTTTACCAGCACCGGTCTCACCTACGATCCCAATGGTCTCGCCCCGATTCAGCTCAAAGGAAATATCATTAACCGCATGTACTGTTTCCAGATCTGTGACATACTTGACATTTACATTTTTTACTTCCAGCAGTTTCTCACTCATGGCAATCCTCCTTCCTAACTCTTGAGTCGGGGGTCAAGGGCATCCCGCAGTCCATCGCCTAAGACACTGATAGCAAATGCAGTCACGCTTAACATGCCAGCGGGAAACAACATCATGGTTGGTGCTACCCGTAAATAGGCCCGAGCTTCACTGATAATTGCTCCCCATTCAGGTGTAGGAGGGTTAATGCCCAAACCAAGGAAACTCAAGGTGGCGATGGAGCGAATGATGTGGGAAACCGATAGCGTGCTCTGAATTATGACAGCGCCGACGGCATTAGGCAGAATATGCTTGATCATAATGCGCCATCTCGAAGTGCCTCCAGCATGGCAGGCTTCGATGTATTCCTGACCGGATATCCCCAACACCGCAGAGCGCACAACCCGGACAAAGAGTGGGATATTGGTAAACGTAAGAGCAAGTCCTAATTTGACGGCACCTGGGCCCATGGCGGCCACCACCGCCAATGCCAGCAAGGTCGGGGGGATGGCAGAAACGATATCGAAAAAACGCATGACTAGGTTATCAAATCTACCGCCGATGTAACCGGTCATGGCACCCAGCAAACTTCCAATAATGGTGGCACCCAACGCAGATAGAAAACCGATACTTAACGACACCCTAGCGCCATGTATGCACCGGGCAAATAGGTCGCGACCATAACTATCGGTTCCAAACCAATGCTCTGCTGATGGCAATTGTAGGCGATTATGGACATTGATCCGAGTAACCAGGCGATAATCGGCTATAACGTCCGCAAAAATCGCTAAAAGAACGAACAACGTAATGGTGGCAAGGCCAAAAAGAGCCAGTTTATCTTTTTTTAGTCGTCGCCACACTTCCTTGGCTTGGCTCGGTTTCTTGAATTCTAAAGGGGCTGTTTTATTCCGGGCTACTTCAGTACTCATGCTGCCTTACCTCCCTGCTGATATTTTGCTTTAATGCGCGGGTCAACAAGGGCATAGGAGATATCAACCAAGAGGATGACGATGGAAAAGAGCAGGGAGTAGACGATGATACCACCCATAACCGCGGGTACGTCCTTCAGAGCAATCCCATCAGCAATATAGGTACCGAGCCCTGGCAATCCAAACAAGTTCTCAATGGCGATGGCTCCGCCTAGCATTGCTCCAAAGCTGGTGCCTGCTACTGTAATAACAGGCAATAGGGCGTTTTTCATAGCATGTCGCCAAACAACCATCCTGGGCGATGCGCCTTTGGCCCTGGCAGTACGTACATAATCCTGGCGCACGGTTTCTAACATACTGGAACGGGTAAAGCGTAACTGGCGCGCACCATACGGAATACCCAACGAGACGATTGGCAGCACATAGCTCTTCCAGCCATGGATGATTCCACTAACAGGGAACCACCCTAGCACTAGGCTAAAGAGTAACATCAGCAACATCCCAATAATGAACGCTGGAACAGCAGCCATAAATTGCGCGATACTGTTGGGGATTTTGTCCCACAGTGTGTATTGCTTAACTGCAGATAAGACCCCCAGGGGAATCCCAATAATTAGTGACACTACAACGGCGCCAAAGGACACTATAGCGGAGACTGGCACGCGCTTGGCAATTTCCCCTGCTACCGCCAATCGGTTTTGATAGGATTTGCCTAGGTCAAACTTAAAGGCAGCGTCATAAATGTATGTGACATAACGCACAATAAAGGGCCGATTGAAACCCAGTTCCTCATTAAGCTGCTCTACGGCATCTGGAGTCGCTCCTACTCCAAGAATATTAGAAGCTGGATCGCCGGGGATAAAGTACATGATTGTAAAAATGATGAGGGATACGCCTAGTACAACTGGAAGCATGAGTAGCAGACGTTGAACGATATATCTATACAATGTTACACCTCCATGGGAAAAATTTGAGAAAATGGCGGGCTTAGCTTCGCCCGCCCGCCATCTCCTGTATTACCGTAAAGCTCATGCACAATTTACTTCCAACTCCACTCGTATACACGGGGATAGTTGGGATAGTTTACAGGAATGTTTAGATCCTTGCTCCATACATAAGGTTGAGGCCTGTGGAAGATGGGTAGATAGACAGCACCCTCCATAACATAGGCGTCAAGCTCAGCATAGATCTTCTCGCGTTCTTCAACATCAGAATTGGCTGCTCCGGCTTCAAGCATCTCATCAATCCACTTATAATCGAACTTGCCACCGGTGTTCAATTTGGCGAAAGAGGTTCCAGCAGACTCGGAATGGTACCAGATTCGAATTCCATCATAGTCGCCAGTGCAAGTACCGCCAGAGACACCCATGAAGTGGTTGTTAGCGCGCATAATGTCCATATTGGTTGCGGACTGCATTGGAGTCACTTCAATATGCAGGCCAATATCAGCAAGGTTTTGCTGGATAACCACGGCTAGCCTTTCGAAATAACCACCGGCAGAACACTGAATCGCCCCGCTCAGCTTGCCTCCATTAGGCATGCTGGACTTGGCAAGGTACTCCTTGGCAAGCTCAGGATTGTACGAATAAACAACATCATGGGTAGGTGCGGCAATATTTAGGTTGGGATTGTACATATAGTCAGCAATTTCAGCATAGCCGTCGTAGGCAATTATGTTACACGCATCTTTATCAATTGCATAAGCAATCGCTTTACGTAGGTTGTCGTCTTGTAGTTCAGCATTGTTATGGTTGAGGATGACGTAGGTCTGATGGTTTGCCGTAACTAATTCGGAATTGATGTTACGGTTAGCTTCTAACGCTGCCCAGTTGGCAATGGGGGCAATATACCAGTCTAACTCGCCTGATTCAAAGGCGATCAGCCCGGCGGAAGACTGGGTGATGGGCTTGTACGTGACCTTCTTAATGGCAGGAGGCCCATCCCAATAGTCTTCAAAGGCTTCAACTTCCCAATAGGAATCAAGCCCATCAAGTCGAGTTAACTTGTATGGACCAGCACTTCCGGCATGCATCTTAGTGCCGAAGGCCTCACCTTGTTCCTCCATCTCCCGTTGGCTTACAACATAGTTGTGGTTTGACAGTGTAGAGAAGAACGTGGCATTGGGTGCCTTAAGATGCACAATAAAGGTGCTGTCGTCAGGTGCTTCGACACTCTCAATGGCACTATAATACGTCTTGATGCGGGGTGAATTCATAGCAAATTCAAAGGAATACACAGCATCGCTGGCCTTGACAGTATCGCCGTTATGGAACTTGGCGCCACTGCGGATTTTAAATGTGATACTCATGCCATCTTCGCTGACTTCCCAGGATTCGGCTAGACGAGGTTCAACCTCACGAGTCACTTCATTTACGTGGAACAAACCGTCATTCATCTGTTGTAGGAACATAGTATCCTGTAGGTTGTTGGAATCGAGGGGGTTGAGAGTGGTAAGAGCAGCCAAAATACTCAAGTTCAGCGCGCGATCTTGTGCGGATGCGCAGGCAGACAGTAAGAGGACGAACGCCAGCAAAATAACCGAGATTCGTGTAAGCTTTCTCATACGTGATACCTCCTGTTTTTTTGGGGTGCATTGGTGCACCAAATAATGCCCTGGGATTCTGCAACGCTGTGTAGCACTGTTAACAGCTACGAGCTGAGAGCTTGACCGGCATATACAATGTTTCTGCACAATGACTTTTGTAGGCGATATCGTATAATAGACTGTATGTAACTCTGGCTATTTGCATCAAAGGATTATTGTGCGGGTCAGGATAACCTAGTAGACCACATTATACTCAATGGAATCTGTCCAACCAGCTTTATCCCCAGCTGAGGCCACATAGTAAAAGAAGTTCATTCTAGCCTCCTTCCCTAGTCTGATCTTCTAATATTGTTCTATAGTGATTAACAAATTCCTTCTAACACTACGTTTAAAGTAAGCACTGTTAAACATCGTGAAAATATGTTTTAATAAAGTATATAGACACAAATGCTAATGATTTGGGGGGAACTTTGGTGGACGAAAGGTACAAGGCAATTGGGTTGATCGATTCGGGAGTCGGAGGATTGACTGTCCTTAAGGAAATTCGCCGCTTGATGCCTGGGGAGAACATCGTCTACTTCGGCGATACCGAGCATATGCCGTATGGACCACGTAGCAGAGAAGAGATTCGTTCTTATGTCACAGACATCATCAGATTTCTCTACACCACCCAAGACATAAAAATGATCGTAATCGCCTGCAATACGGCCACGGTGGCGGGTTTGGAGTATTTCCAGAGGTTGTCGCCGGTTCCGGTGGTAGGAGTGGTAGAACCCGGTGCCCTAGGTGCCCTCTCCAGGTCCCAATCGAAACGTATAGGAGTGGTAGCCACCCAGGGCACCATTGAAAGTGGCGCTTATGAGAACATCATTACCCGGGCAGAAAGTAACGCCAAGGTTTTTTCGGTCGCGAGTCCTCTGTTTGCAATCATTGTCGAAAGTGGGCTCTATGATAATCCTGAAATTCGTTGTCTGGCAGCCGAATACCTCAGACCCATTAAGGATAAAGGTATCGATACCTTGATTCTAGGTTGCACCCATTACCCACTTCTTTCAGGCATCATTAAAGTTGTTATGGGTCCAGGAGTAGACTTGGTCGATCCAGCCACGTTTACCGCCCAACATGTTCAAGGCCTGTTGGAGTCTGAGAATTTAACGAACGATAGCCCTAAGGGCTGGCTGAGATTCTTTGTTAGCAGGGACCCAAAGCAGTTCAGCCAGACCGGAGCTCATCTTTTAGGCCAACCCATTGAGGCATACTTGGTCAGTCTCGAGGGCGCTGAGTAGAGCACATACCAAAGCCCCCTCGGTAAAGTAGCTATTTACAACGAAAAGTCCGAGTATCGATCCTCGACCATACTTTGACGCAGCGGGATCCTATCAGATATAATTATGGCAAAAAAAGACAGCTGGAGAGTGTTGGCGAGAAACGGGTGAATGAAGGTATGGCAGAAGTTCAGGTGCAATTGCTCAGTTCCGAAAAAGCATCAAGGTGGAGTATTCTCGCGAAGGCTCAACCTGAAAGGAGATCAGCAATGAACAGTTTCCAGCGTTACATGGCAATGATAGAGGGGAAGCCTTGCGATATCTTGCCCCGTGCCCCGATCTTGATGGCTTTTGCAGCCCAGTACATTGGATCCAATTATGGAGCCTTTGCCTCTGACTATCGTGTCTTGGTAGAGGCGAACCGACGCTGTGCTCAGGATTTCGGCTTTGATCAGCTCAGTGCCATCTCTGATCCCTACAGGGAAACGACTGGGTTTGGGGGAGAAGTGGAGTTTATCAAAAATGGGGTGCCTCGCCTCTTGACTCCTCCCCTAGGGGATACCAAGGACCTTGGTGTTCTTGCCAATCCCGATCCCGAGACCTCACCACGGATGCTAGACCGCATTAGGGCCATCCGTGAAATGGCTGCAAACTGGCAAAAGCAATATTCTATCTTGGGTTGGGTTGAAGGTCCGGGAGCTGAGGGTGCTGATCTGCGAGGCGTAACGAACTTTCTTTTCGACCTCATGGATGATCCAGGGTTTGCCCATGAACTGATGGAACGCTGCGTTGAGGTTGGGGTTGATTTCGCCAAAGCCCAGCTTGAGGCAGGGGCTGATACCATTGGTATAGGTGATGCCATTGTCAGCCAGGTTTCGCCCCGCATGTATGAAGAACTCATTTTTCCCCATCAGAAGCGTCTTATTGATGAAATTAAGCAGGCCGGGGGTTTAGTAAGACTGCATATTTGTGGTGATATCAGTCATCTCTTGCCACAGATCAAACATCTCGATCTCGATATTCTTGATCTCGATAACCCTGTGGACATGGTGAGTGCACGGGAAATTTTCGGTCCAGACCAGGTGTTAGTGGCCAATTTGGATCCTGTACGTGATGTACAAAATGGCACGGCCCCAGAGATTGAACGTAAACTCCGGGGGCTCTATGAGGCCGTAGGCGGACGATTCATGTTGGGTGCTGGTTGCGAAGTTCCAGCAGACACACCCCACGAAAACCTGAAGGCCTTGTGTACAGCTATTCCTTTCAAGTAAAGACCAGGTCGCAGACGGATAAAGACCTTCGTGTTCCCTTTAAATGGGGATCGCGGAGGTTCTTTTTTTCGGCACTCGCCATGCGAAAACTTTACATGAAATGAGCGAAGTACAATAATATTTCACACCTGGGCAGGAATACGAAAAAATGTCTAGAACTAATTTCGATAATCAAACGTTCTTAACGAGAAATCGATTGAAAGAAGGGAAATGGCAGATGAGTACACTCAAAGCAATATACTACATAAATCAATTCTTCGCAGGTACTGGCGGCGAAGACAAGGCTGATACTGGATTAGCTGTGTTCGACGAAAAGAAAGGCCCCGCGATCGGGATTGAGGCTATGTGGAACGGCGAAATGAAAGTGGCAAAAGTGCTTTCCTGTGGCGACAACTACATAAATACAGAGGAAAACTTTGAAAACGTCATCCTGGAGATCAGCGAAATCATTCGGGAAGTCAACCCCGATGTTTTTATTGCAGGCCCCGCCTTTAACGCCGGACGCTA
>JAAYOK010000077.1 GCA_012520355.1 Bacillota bacterium
CATAATAGGCCTTTTCTGCTAGATTCGCATCGCTGGCCGCAATCTCACAGGCATTGCGCAACTCTTCCAGGGCATCCAAAAGGATTTTGGGGTCACCCTCCGTTCTAATCTTCTCCAAGGCCTCTTGGAACTTCGATGCTTCTTTGAACTCCATAATTCTAATCCTCCTTTGTCTCCTCAGTCTGCTTCATTCCGAACGCTAGCAGCATAATATCGCGAATGGTTTTCTTGACATCTAAATAGACTGTTCCTGTGCTCACCCCTATGGTACGAGCGATGACTGAGCTCGCGACGTTTTCGATGTACTTCATCTTGAAAACCTGATGCCTACGAGTCAGCCGTTCGTTCTGACTGTAATCGGCACATTCTTGGTGCAAGACTAGTAACCTGTCCACTAAGTCCCTTGCTGGTTCATCAGGCTTAAGTCCGTTATAACTAGAAAACAGGTTGTCCAACAATGCATGACGTTTAGAGTAGGATCCCGCATACACAGGACTGTTGAACTCTGGGATGACTTCTGCGGTTGCCTTAAAGAACTCATCCCATCTGGCTGCAGTTCTTCGAGCAAAAGATTCTACATGTACGGTTGTACCATCATCAGAACTAAACTGCCCGGTTCGTCTGGCCCTCCTGGCTGTACTTGGCCTTGGCGCAAAATCATCTAGTTCTGGCTTCAGGCCATCTATGCCAAAGGCGAAGACCATCATTTTGTCCAATACATGCTCGATATCCATGCGAACTGTCTTTTCATTTATGTTCTGTCGGTCCGCAATGGCTTCAATGTCCTGCCGTAAGACATAGTGCCTGATGAAGGAGTTATGGCGCCTTCGATATAGCCCGTCTCGTTGAGACTGGGCAAAGGTCATACTCATTCGGAGCAAATCTTCAAGCCATACACGAAATGGGTTAGTTTCTGGTAGGAGATTCATGATTGAAAAGGCCTTTATTAGGCTGCTACGCTTTTCTTCGTATGCTTTTAGTAGCTCATAGTCATAAGCGCGGCACTTCTTTTCGAGTTCTTCCAGTACCATGCTGGCCACGTAGAACTTGACTTCCGCTTCCATGAGTTCAATGTCAGCAACTTCTTTTGCGTTACACACTGCCTGTTTTAACATCCCTTCCCTCCCTTTTATGTGGCTAGATAAGGAGAAACGACTCGGGCTCACTGCTACCCGTTTCGGCCCATCTCCGATATTTGGTGAGCGTGTAATAATCTGGCTTGTAATGAATGTCGGGGAGAAATTCCCTAAGCTCATCCCCGTACTTACTCTCCCTTATTTGGGCTAACGCTCTGGACTGTATTTGATAAATGCGCTGTCTTGACACTCCCCAAATCTCCGCTGCTTCTTCCACACCCATTTCAAAGTAATAGAGCATGTTCAGCAGCTCCCGCTGCTCTTCTCTCAATATGAGCATCGCCTCATCCAGTACGGCACGAAGTTCTTGATTCCATAGATCTTCAACGATCGGCTCTGATATATCAGCGGATTCTGGTGTGAGGTCTCCGAGCATTTCGAGTAAGGGGGTACTTTCGTCTTCACCTACTGGTTGGTCTAGAGAAACTGAGTAATTGAGCCAATCACGTTTACTGCTCCTCAAACCCATTGCCTCAGAGAATGCTCCTTTCAATGTAATGCTGAGGTAGGTAAGAAAACTGTAACCTTCCTTCGGCTTGAAATATTTCACAGCTGTCACAACGGCCAAATACCCCGACTGAATCAAGTCATCAAGTTCGCATCCATAAGTATTGCCCTTTAGTTTCATCTGCCTGAAATGCTGCCCCGCCTTCATTCGGATAAAGCGGCGTACCTGTTCCCAAAGCTGGGGCAGTAGTCCGTTATCTCCCCGTTGAATGAGCTCAACAAGTTCTTCATTGGTCATCCCAACCTTTTGACACCTCCTGCCGAATGTGTTACCTTTGTCTCATAGAAGGTCATCGGCAGCGAAGTATCCAAGTAACCTATTTCGCCAGCCAACCCCGGCGTGGAAATCGTGATTTCTGCGCCACTTTTCATGTTGAGATTTCAGCGAAGAATCGCACGCCTTCGACACTAACCGTTATTGATTCAATCATCCCGCACTCCCTGTTTAAGTAACGACTGACATGTCTCCAGAAATACTCGCTAATATCACCCATCCTTCGTTCTGGTACAATTACATTGCCGTTTACAGTAAC
>JAAYOK010000078.1 GCA_012520355.1 Bacillota bacterium
AGAAGAGCCAAGAGGCCGAAGCCAACCATGGACCAAAAGGAGCCTCGGACCAGCTTCATACTTCCACTGATGGATTCTCCGACACCTTTTTGCTCCACTGCGAGAAACGGTACAAAGATCAGGTAGACAGCCAAAATGATCCCTGGTATTACAAAAAGCAAAGTACCAAGCCCAACCAGGAGACCTACTAAAAGGGAAGCGCCTAAGAAGGTTGCTAGGCGATCACCGCCAGAAAACAAATCCCGAAACTCCGCGGGACGACCGTCAATGAGGGCTAGGTTGATCTTGATTGCGCCGATACCGAGCCAAGTCGAGACCAAGGTCGCGAGAATGGCCAGTGTCAAGCCCCAAGGGGAACGATAGTTATGCATATGGCCCCGACCCCAAGGTTCGGCCAGGGAATTCATCAGAGCTCCCATCAGAGCCACAAAAACATGGGACCCTATGAGTAAGCCAATATGCTCGCTAAAACGTTTCCAACCATAACTAAAAGCACTGGAAATTAAGGGACCACGACCGAAATCGGACCACTTTGGCCCCTCCTCGGGTTGTGTCTGCCGCGGTGGTGTGGTTAGGTCTGCGTGACAATGCTTACAGCGGATAGCTACCGCTTTAATGATCTCACCGCAATAAGGGCAGCTCTTCGTATCCGTTTCTTCGGGGTACGAAGCTGGCTCAGCCTGTCTACTACCACAACCATAGACCGAGCAGGCCTCTAGAAAGTCCCAACACTCAGCATGTTGGGGAGTATGACATTGGGAACAAACCTTAACAGGCGTTTCTTTGGTAATCGGAGTTTGACAACGGGGACACAGCTTTTCGACGTTGCCTGTAATACGGATCACCCACTCTCATAGCGTTGATGACGATAAGAGTCGTCATGCAATTCTATTCCACATTTGCCCAGAGATATCCTCTACAAAGACCCTCGCGGGACTTATCCACAACTTCTCCACAGCCTTTCCACAATTGGACGATATTCGTCGAGTTGTGTGGGGGCCAGGCCCCTAATAAATGACTTTGCTGAGCTTGGCGTATTCTTCAAAGAGCTCCAAACACTGCTCCCGCCCGTATTCTTCGATCCGTAGGATGGAAGCATCGTTCCGCCCGTCTTCGATAAAGCGGTAGATGAAATCATCTCTAAAGCCAATAGCTTCCGCATCTTCTGGCCTGCAGCCATAGACCACTTCCGTTATGTTCGACCATATGATGGCACCTAAGCACATGGGACATGGATAGCCCGTGGCATAAATCACCGTGCCCGAAAGGTCATGGGTTCCCTTCATTTTGGCCGCGAGGCGAATCGCATTCACTTCGGCGTGGGCTGTGGGGTCATGATCCCCGAGTACAGTATTGGAAGCAACACATAAGACAGTTCCATCCACATCGATGATGGCAGCGCCAAAGGGACCCCCTAGATCCTCATTCATGGTCCGGCGCGCCTCACCGATGGCTTTTTCTAACGCTTCGTCCATAACTCCTGGTCTTCCGTTTGTTGAGACAAGGCTTACCGGAAAGTCGAAATAGGTATCGGGATATGGTTCATCCTGCAAAATATAGTGCCACCACTCTTCGGGATACAGCTCAAAACCTGAGGCTAGCATGGCATCACGCAAAATGTTCCGGTTCTTCTCCTGTTCCGCCGTGATCAAATCCGTTCCGTGATGGGAAATGGGACCAAAGAAGTCAAATCCACTTCCCATATCCACCTCTTCCCCGGTGGCCATCTCAACTAAAGTAAGGTCCACCACACTCCCTCTCGTATGCCCAGATTTTTCTGCGATATAACCTAGTTCGAAGAGTCGCGACTTATCCACGTCGGGATAAAAAACACTCTTCATCTTCTGGTCAGCGAGATCCCCCGCCCAACGGACAAAATGATCCACAGCCTGTTGGGGCCGATAAGCGTCAAAGATCTTGATGTAATACCCTTGCTCCTCCAAGAGTTCAGCCGCTTGGGCCAAAGCAGCCGCGGCCTCTACCGTTGCAATCGCTGTCGGCGCTTCATAACCATCAATGCGGCTTCCAATAAAGTTGTTTTCCCCGTAGTAGCGGATGTCGAACTGAGCTGTTTCAATCACATCACTTAAATAGACAAAACCTTCTGGAAGACCTTGTGCCAAAGCAGACCAGATATTCAACGTTACCAACAAGACAAGAAAAACGAGGATGAGACTGACCTTTCTTCTCAACATACGTACCAACACTCCTCACTTCGTCTATTTTGGTTTACACACCTGAATCCAACAGCCATATTTTGCCTATTTGACAATGGGATGCGAAATCCTTCAGGGGCCTGGCCCTCACACTATTTGACGATTTCCGTCGAGTTGTGTGGGGGCCAGGCCCGCGTTAGTCGATTTGACTGCGGAAGAAGAGATGGTTTCCGATTTGAACCATGTGGACTTGCTTCCACACCCAGTTATTCTTGTTGGGAACCTTAGCTGGCGCAAAGAAACCTGTAGCACCCTGGGATGGATCCCAACCAGCTAGAGCGTCCCACACCGCATCTTTGGCGCTTTGACCCGCGGGGGTATGAATCGTTCCATCATCAATGGGCGAATACTGAGCATAGCCCCGGCTGTCCCTTTGCATGATTACCCCATACAAGGTATTTGGATAATTGCGGTGCCGAACGCGGTTTAAAATACTGGCTGCAACCGCGACCTGCCCCTCATAGCTCTCACCCTTGGACTCGGCATGAACCAAACGGGCAAAGAGATCCAAATGGGCTGCACTGTAAGCTGGCTGCATTTTCACTTCCAGAGTAACTTGGCCACTGCCGACACTGACTTGTAGCGTCGCATCCTTATAGTGAGGCTTAGAAACCACTAAGGTATGGGTTCCAGCAGGAATTCCGGTAACTTCAAATTTTCCCCCACTGATCTGGGCTGTCTTGCCTGCAACCTTGGCTTGTCCACTCCAAAGTCCTAGATCGCTTACGGCATCTGTTACCATCCCAGCTATACTCCCGGTGGTAGTTCCTCCTGGGGATGTACCTGGAGATGTCCCTGGCAAACCACCTGGCGAACTCCCCGAACCCAAACAACCTGTCAACAACGTCATTACCGTTATAGCGCAAGCGAAAAATATGTACTTTCCTCGCATTTCTCTACTCCCTTTCCTCTTTGTCCAATCATTCATCGACTCAAGTACCCAGCAAACGAAGGCGACCAACGCTTCCAGGTGGGAATGTTGGCCTCCGTTAGATACTCTTCGTAAAAGAGTGGACGTTGCAGAAGGTTCCTAGATTGGAAGTTTCCCCCAACCAGTATGCATTTTATTTCCGTTGTAGTGTACAGACCGCACGAAACGTCACACAAGACCTGGTCCATTACCAAGATGCGGTACTTGATGGGGACGAACATATGTGCTATTATTAAGTTGCCTGATCGATGGACACTTTAGTTTATGATGCTTTTCCATCAAGTAGGAAGGGAGGTTCAAGGAGCGGATTGGAGCATACCACGAGAGACAAAAGCTACATCGCAATTGATCTAAAGTCCTTCTACGCCTCGGTGGAGTGCAAAGAGCGAGGACTGGATCCCCTGACCACCAATCTTGTTGTGGCCGATCAGGGCCGTACCGAAAAAACAATCTGCCTAGCTGTTTCCCCCTCCCTGAAGGCCTATGGAATATCTGGTAGGGCTCGGCTCTTTGAAGTGGTACAAAGGGTTCGGGAAGTCAATCGGGCTCGTCTAGCGCTGCTGCGCAAAACAGCCAAAAAAGGCTTTTCCGGCGCCTCCTATGACAGTATAGAGCTAAAATCCTCCCCCGATCTAGCCGTAGACTATATCACCGCCCCACCTCGTATGTCACATTACATTGCCTACAGCACCCAGATTTACAACGTCTACTTGAAATACGTTGCCCCAGAAGATATCCACGTCTATTCCATTGACGAAGTCTTTATTGACGCCACCGATTATCTCAGGAGTTTCAGACTCTCCGCCCGTGAGTTTACCACAAAGATACTCCTAGATGTCTTGGAAACAACCGGCATTACAGCCGCGGCAGGCATCGGTACAAACCTATACCTAGCCAAAGTAGCCATGGATATTCAGGCGAAGCGCACTCCCTTCGACCAAAATGGAGTACAAATCGCTGAACTGGACGAAATGAGTTACCGCCGCAACCTGTGGTCACACCGCCCCTTAACCGACTTTTGGCGAGTGGGCAAGGGTTATGCCAAGAGACTGGAAGAACAGGGTCTCTTCACCATGGGAGATATCGCGAGATGTTCCTTGGGTAAAGCCAATGACAAGCACAACGAAGACCTACTGTATCGGATCTTCGGGGTCAATGCGGAGCTTTTGATCGACCATGCTTGGGGCTGGGAATCCTGTACCATTGCAGATATTAAGGCGTATAAACCGAGCTCCAGTAGTATGGGTTCAGGGCAGGTCTTACACGAACCCTATCCCTTTCATAAAGCAAGACTGATTGTGAGGGAAATGGCGGACCTTCTCGTTTTGGATCTCGTGGCCAAAAGGCTGGTCACAGACCAAATTGTTCTCACGGTGGGATACGATCGGGAAAGTCTCCTGCGGCCGGAAATTGCGAGACTCTACTCTGGATCCGTTACAACCGACGCCTATGGGCGTAAGGTTCCCAAAGCGGCCCATGGATCGAAGAACCTTGGCAGACCAACCTCTTCCACCAAGATCATCGTGGCTGCCTTTACCGAACTTTTTGAACAAATCGCAGATCCGAATCTCTTAGTTCGCAAGATCACCGTCACAGCCAATCATGTTGTGGATGAGGCTAGCGTGCCGAAGGAGTGCCCATACGAACAGTTAAATCTCTTTACAGATTATAGGGCTCTGAAGGAGAGGGCAGAGGAAGAAGCGGCAGAGCTTGTACGGGAGAAGAAGATGCAAGAAGCTGTGCTTCAAATCAAGGAACGATACGGCAAGAACGCGATTCTAAAGGGAATGAACCTCGAGGAAGGGGCAACCACAGTGGAGCGGAATCGACAGATTGGAGGGCATAAGGCATGACAGACTCTTATGACGACATCATCCATCTGCCCCGCCCTATCTCAAAAACGCGTCCTAAGATGGCCCCCACCCTCCGAGCTGCTCAGTTCTCTCCCTTCGCGGCACTGACGGGCTACGAAGCAGCCATCAAAGAAACAGCTCGGCTCACAGACTCCAGAGTGGAATTGGACGAAGGGATGCAAGACATCCTGCGGGTGCGCCTCCAAACCATCGAGGAGCGAATCAAAGACGGCCCCGAAGTTACCATCACCTATTTTAAGCCGGACCCCAAGAAGGCAGGCGGTGCCTATATCAAGGCTTGTGGCCGAGTAAGGAAAGTGGACGAGTATAAGCGGAGTCTACGTTTGGACGATGGCCAGGAAATTCCCCTGGACGAGGTCACCGACATCGAAGGCGAGCTATTTGATCCCAAGTGGGTTCCTGAATAGATAAAAAAAGCAGCTAGCCCACGAGGCGCTGCTGCTTTCCCATCCGTTTAGCCAAAGGAATGTTCTGTCCGCAGAATAATCTCATCCTGCAACGCTTTTTCTAAATTATTAAAGTGGTCGGAATAGCCAGCCACCCTCACGATCAGATCCTTGTACTCCTCAGGCTTTTTCTGCGCTTCAAGCAAGACAGCCCGATCGATCACATTAAACTGGATATGATGCCCCATCATCTTGAAATACGCTCGAATCAGGGCAGTAACATTCTTGAGCCCTTCCTCACCGGCGATAGAGGCTGGAGTGAACTTCTGGTTTAAGAGTGTCCCACCGGTGGAGGCATGATCCATCTTGGCCGCAGAGCGAATGACGGCGGTGGGACCATTAACATCGGCGCCTTTCTCGGGGGAAATTCCATCCGTCAGGGGAACTCCCGCTAAGCGTCCATTAGCCGAAGCGGTCATAACGGAACCAAAGTAAACATGGCAAGTTGTGGGGAGCATATCGATTTGATAGGTACCGCCGAAGACGGTTTCCCGTCCTCTAATTTTATCCCGCACACTTTCAAAGACCTCTACCATGATGGCATCGGCATAATCGTCGTCATTTCCATACTTAGGCGTATGATTCAAGACCAGATTACGGGTCATTTCATGCCCTACAAAGTTCGCATCAATGGCCGCCACCAGTTCTTCCATGCTAAAACGCTTTTGATCATACACATTGTGCTTGATCGCGGCCAGAATATCCGTCATGGTTCCGATGCCCACGATCTGGATATAACGGGTGTTATACTTAGCGCCGCCAGCATTGTAGTCCCGTCCATTTTGCCTACAACCATCAACCACAACAGACATTAAAGGCGAGGGTAAGTACTTGGCCATGATCTTCTCGATAACGTGATTGCCTGCTACTTTAATATTGATAAAATAGTCAAGCTGCTCCATAAAGGCATTCCAGAGTTGGTCATAGGAGCCAAAATCTTCAGGACGTCCTGTCTTGGGGCCAATTTGCTTGCCTGTGTACTTGTCGAATCCGTTATTCATGGTGATCTCGAAAATCTTGGGAACGTTCAGGTACCCGGTGAGACAATACGCCTCACGGCCGTGGGCGCCGGTTTCCACACAACCACTGGAACCACCAAAACGAGCGTCTTCCAGTGTCTTACCTGCATTGAGAAGCTCCTGAATCAATTCTTCTGTGTTATAAAAGGCAGGCTGACCCCAACCCTTGCGAGAGATTTCCACAGCCCTCATCACAAACTCGTCGGGATTCTTTTCGCTAACTTGCACATTGGAGCTGGGCTGGAGTAGCTTCAGCTCATCCATGGTATCCAAGATTAGGTAGGAAACCTCGTTCACACCATCTTCACCCGTATAGGGATCGATGCCACCAGTATTGATGTTGGCGAAATCGGTGTACGTAGCACTTTCCTTTAAGGTAATGCCCACCTTAGGCGGCGCGGGCTGGTTATTAAACTTAATCCAAAGACACTCCAAAAGCTCCCGAGCCTGGTCATAATCGAGAGTTCCCGCTTCCTTCTCTCTCTGATAGAAGGGATACAAGTATTGATCCAATTTCCCTGGTGAGTAGGCATCCCAGATATTGAGCTCGGTAGTGACACCGGTATGGACAAACCAGTACATTTGGATCGCTTGGGCAAAGGTCTCCGGTTTATGGGCTGGAACAACATCACAGTTAGCTGCAATCCAGAGCAGTTCTTCTTTTCGCTGGGGATTGGTCTCTTGCTCCGCTAGTTCCCGGGCATAGGCAGCATATCTCTGGCCATAGAGGACCATGGCATCACAGGCAATGGCCATGGCTTGGAGCTGAGTCTTCTTCTCATAGGCCTCTAGATCGTTAACGAAATCAAGGGCAGTAATGGCTTCCTCAATTTCCTGTTTGAAGTCTAAGAAGCCTTTCTGGTAGAACTTATCGTCAGCTACCGTATGACCTGCAGCCCTCTGTTCCATAAACTCGGTGAAAATTCCCGCGGCAAAGGCATCCTTCCATTCAGGGGACATGGCTTCCATAATCTTATCCCGCGTCGATTTTCCCTGCCAATAGGGAATGATCTTTTCAGCCTGGAGGGCATAATCTCCGTCCTTTACCTTGAAACCAATCAGTTCCCGGGCATTCATAATCTCCATATCTTCCACGCTATGGGCACAGATTTCAGGAAAAGTCGGTGCCACTTGCGGTCCCTCGCTCTTTTCCCCTACGATAAGTTCATCCTCACCGATATAGAGCTTGCGCTTGGCAATATAGTTCTTAAAGCTCAGTGCACGTAGAATCGGCATCTCCACAGTCCCATAGTATCTCTCATAGAACTCTGTTTGTAATAAAGCCCGTTCGAGACTAATGGATGGCTGGGTCGTAACGCTCAGTTCCCGCAGCCGCTTCGTTCGTTCCGTAAAACCCCTCATCAAACTCCCTCCTTGACCTTGTATCCTTGCTCAGTAAACATCTTGCGAAAACGTTCCATCGTAGCAGAGGGTGGAACCTGCATCGCCCCATCGTCATACTCCCGACCAAGCTTCTTGTATTTATGTTTCGCTATGGAATGATAGGGAAGCAAATGGACTTCTTCGATCTTAAGTCCCGCAATCAAATCCAACGTCTCCTCGATAAAGATATCCTCGGCATTGACTCCCTCGATAATCGGGATTCGCAGGTAAATTGTATCATGGATCTCTGTGAGCTTCCGCAAGTTCTCCCTGATCTCCTGGTTCGATCCACCTGTAAATTCCAGATGCTTCTCCTCGGCGATAAGCTTTAGGTCGTAGAGAAAGAGATCGGTGTACTTGGCCGCACGCTGCAAATACTCAAAGGGAACCGCCCCCGAGGTATCAACCGCGGTGTGGATTCCCTCCTCCTTTAAGGATCGCAGGAGTTCCTCAGCAAAGTCAATGTGCAGCAGAGGTTCTCCACCTGAGAGGGTAACCCCACCCCCAGACTCTTCGTAAAACGTCCGATCCCTCAGAACCTGATCTAAAACCTCAGGTACTGTATAGGTTTTTCCCGCGATCTCTCTGGCCCCTGGAATACAATAGATCACGCATCTACCGCAAAAATCGCACTTGGTAAGGTCCGTGACCATGGAATCACCCACCGCGGTAATGGCGTCTTGGGGACAAACCTTGGCGCACATACCACACATCACGCATTTCTCTCGATCATAAAGCAGATCCTGCCGCTCATTTTGACTCTCCGGATTATGACACCACAGACAGGCCAAAGGACAACCCTTAAAAAAGACGGTTGTACGAATCCCTGGACCATCATGGAGAGAAAACTTCTGGATATTAAAGATCATCGCCTTCATCATAGACATACTCCATACTATAATAGTTCTTA
>JAAYOK010000079.1 GCA_012520355.1 Bacillota bacterium
AAGGAGCTTGAGGCCACATGTGAAGCATACCGCAGATCCTTTAAGGCTCCCAAGACAATTGCCCACCTTACCGTTGTACCGCCCTTTGTCTGGGAAGATTCTCCCGAGAACTTACTCAGACTCCTTGCATCTGGCCTCAAAGAAAGCGCGCCCTTTCAGGTCACCGGTTCAGGCATCGGTTCCTTTGGTCAGAGGGTTCTCTTTATCAACGTAAATCTCACACCTGAACTTGAAGGTATGCAACGGGCCCTCTCCTTATGCCTGAAAAGCAAAGGAGTTGCCATTGATACCCGTCCCTACCACCCCCACATTACCCTAGCAACACGCCTGAGTAGCCAAGAGTTTAACCGCTACCGGCGGGAACTTGACGGTTTCCATCCCGAACTAGCCTTTACCTGTTCTCATCTGAGCATCTTCGAGTTTACCGAAGAGCGGCGGTGGCAGGAATCTTGGAGTCTACCACTGGAGGGATCAAGGACTTCTTCATAAGCCTTTAAGTCTTCATAAGGACAAAATACATATCCCTTGTATTTTACGAATGGATTTGGTATCATCTTACTAAGGAATAGAAGGGAGTGGTTCAATGCAGGCCTCGAAAAAATTGACCGAAAAAGTAACCTGGGTTGGTAAAGTCGATTGGGAGCTTGAAAGGTTTCATGGAGACGAACTCTCCACAGCTAGGGGTTCTTCCTATAACTCCTACCTCATTCGGGACGAAAAGGTCGTTCTGATTGATACTGTCTGGTTGCCCTATGACAAGGAATTCGTGCGAAACCTCAAGGACGAAATTGACCTGAATGACATCGACTACATTATTATACAGCATGCTGAAATTGACCATAGTGGCGCTTTGCCAGAGCTCATGAGAGAAATTCCTGACACGCCTATCTATTGTACGAACAATGGGAAGAAGATCATCCAAGGTCATCACCACCAAGAGTGGAACTTCGTCACGGTAAAAACCGGCGACACCCTAAACATTGGTGAATCCACCTTAACCTTTGTGGAAGCACCCATGTTACATTGGCCCGACACCATGTTTACATACATGAGTGGCGAAAACATCCTCTTTAGTAACGATGCCTTTGGTCAGCACTATGCTACCGAGACGCTCTACAATGATAAGGCCGATGATTGCGAGCTCTTTGAGGAAGCCATCAAGTATTATGCCAATATCCTCACGCCCTTTAGCGCCTTAGTGAAGCGGAAGATAGAAGAAGTTCTCGCCTTAGAGCTGCCTCTCAACATGATTTGTACCAGCCATGGAGTCATTTGGCGAGACAATCCAGCACAAATCATAGAAAAATACTTAGAATGGGCCGACAACTACCAGGAGAACCAGATCACCATTGTCTATGACACCATGTGGAACTCCACTCGTCTCATGGCTGAGGCCATTGCTTACGGAATTCAGCTCGAGGACCCTTCCGTAACAGTTAAGGTCTTTAACGTGGCCAAACAAGACAAAAACGACATTGTAACCGAGATCTTCAAGTCCAAGGCGATCTTGGCCGGTTCTGCCACCATCAACAGCCGTTACCTTTCCGGTATGGGATCCCTCATTGAGATGATCCGCGGCATGAAGTTCAAGAACAAGAAGGCTGCCGTTTTTGGTAGTTATGGCTGGAGCGGTGAAGGTAATAAGCTCTTGGCTCAAGACTTTGCTGGTGCCGGCTTTGAGATTGTGACAGATGGCTATCGAACCCTTTGGGTGCCTGACAACGATGAGTTAGTGGCATGCCAAGGTTTCGGTAGAGAGTTTGTCCGCAGTCTGTAATCTACCCAGTGGAGTTTGGCCGCACATAAACTAGAAATCAAGGCAAGGAAAAAAGGGCTGTTGCAGGGAACGAGATTGCGTTCTTCTGGCAACAGCCCTCTTCTTATGCAAGTTGGCAGGCATGAAAAGCAAAAAGGAGATGCCTCTGGCATCTCCCCATCCTTTACTGCTTAGTAATTCTCGGCATACTGCTCGTAATGGGAGCGAGCATGGGCACAAGCTGGGCAAAGCTCTGGAGCTTCTGTACCGGTGTGGATGTAACCACAGTTGCGGCACTTCCAACGGATAGGCTCTTCCCTGGTAAATACCGTTCCAGCCTCGACTCTGGCCAAGAGAGCTAGATAACGCTTCTCATGTTCCTCTTCAACCTCGGCGATTTCCTGGAATACCTCGGCGATTTCATCAAAACCTTCTTCTTTAGCGGTTTTGGCAAACTCCTTGTACATATCGGTCCACTCATAGTTCTCACCAGCAGCGGCATCCTTCAGATTCTCAGCCGTGCTCTTGACAATACCTAAGAATTTGCCGAGCCGTCTGGCATGTTCTTTTTCGTGCAGAGCGGTTTCTTCAAAAATGCCGGAAATCTGGTTATAGCCCTCTTTCTTGGCGGCGCTAGCGTACCAGTCATATTTGTTCCGTGCTAAAGACTCGCCAGAAATGGCTGCCCACAGATTCTTTTCCGTTTGTGTTCCCTTAAGATTCAAGATAATTCCTCCTTTTAATCGTATCGCTATCCTTTTCCTCAAAAGGTAGCAAGTTCCTGCTAAAAAGTGCTGTTTTGGAGTACATAATGATAACCTTTAATGTTAAGGCAGGAAAATCCAGCATAATCCCGAATCTAGGCCTTAATCCAACAAACAAGCAAACTCGATTTACCTGGAGGACAACCTATGCTCAAGAAAAGAAAGGGACCCCTGGTCCTATTTTACATATTTTTACTCCTACTCAGCTTCAGGGTGACGGCGCAAGGAAGCCAGTACTACATCAACGAGCTTTTCGACGCCAATCCACCTCCACAAGTACTGAAGGAGGGCCCTGTGGTGCGGATTATCCAACCAGGTGTGGAAAAACCGATGGCCAACGAGGAACAGTTCGAACCTGGCTCTGACCTAGGACTTGAACTTGAACTGGAACTTGAATTGGAACTTGAAGCCGAACAGCCAGAGCCATCGCAACAACCACAGCCCAAATCTCTGGGCAAAGTGGCCCTAACCTTTGACGATGGACCCGATGGTCGCTACACAGGAAGAATTCTTGATATCCTAAAGACCGAGGATGTACCTGCTACGTTTTTTGTGGTGGGAGAAGCAGTAGAACGTTATCCTGAAACCCTGAAACGGATCTTTAATGAGGGGCATCTTATCGCCAACCACTCCCGAACCCACGCAGATTTTGCCCTTTTGGATAATGAAGACATTTTGACCACCGAATTGATCCCCACATCGAGGGCGGTGGAAAAAATCACCGGCTACTTCCCCCTGATCATGCGTCCACCCTATGGGTCTTTGCGACAAGACTCGGTGCAGTTCGTCAGGGAGAGTGGTTGGAAGATTGTCCGCTGGTCACTCGATACCTTTGACTGGGATAGCACGCAGAATAGTCCCGAACAGATCCTAAACCGGATTCAAACTCTGCATCATCGAGGCGCAATCATTCTCATGCACTGCAATGGGCCGGCTACAACCAGGGTCTTGCCGGATCTGATCAAGATGTTGCGAGATTTGGGATACGAGTTTGTCAGGGTCAATGAGCTATAAGACAGAAGATGGAGGCGGAACTGATGACACAACCCGTCATACCGACGCAGATTTTCTACAACGCCAGAATCATCACTCTTGATCCCGCCCAGCCCAGGGCGGAAGCCATGGCACTTACCGGTGAGATCATTTCGGCTGTTGGCAGCAATGAAGAGATCCGTGCCCTGGCCACTGAAGAAACCAAGAGCCATGACCTGCAAGGTCAGGTTGTTATACCAGGTTTCAATGATAGTCATATGCATCTGATTCATCTAGGACAGTTTATGGATGGAGTAAACTTAACCACCGCCCGCTCCGTAACGGATCTGATTCGTCTCGGGCAAGAGTATGTGGAAAGGAACCCGATGAAAGCTTGGATCCTCGGTCGTGGTTTCAATGATGAGACATTTGAAATAAAGACCCTACCGACCAAAGCTGATCTTGATCAGATTTCCCAAACAGTGCCGATCTTGTTCACCAGAGTCTGCGGTCATATCGCTGTAGTAAACTCTAAAGCACTTGAACAAACAGGGATTACGGACACCACACCCAATCCAGCGGGGGGAAGTATCGACCGGTATGGAAGCGGTGAAGCAACTGGGGTATTACGAGAAAACGCCATTGATCTAGTGCGGACTTTGATCCCATCGCCGACGGTGGAGGATCTGAAACACGCGATCCGCATCGCCAGTCAAGCCGCAGTTTCCCTGGGCTTAACAACGGTTCAGAGCAATGACTTACATGGAACTCGCACCTTGATCAACCGGCTTGAAGCCTATGCTCAGTTAGAGGAAGCGGGGGAACTCCCTCTCAGGGTCGATCTCCAATCTACCATGCCAACGCCGGAAGAACTGAAGTGTTATATCGAGATCCGGCGCAATCGCCCCAGCCTTGGCAACAAGGTGACTTTAGGTCCTTTGAAGCTCTTTGCCGATGGATCCTTAGGAGGCCGTACCGCTGCCCTTACCCATCCCTACGCCGATGAGCCAGGGACATCGGGAATGGCCATTTTTTCCCAAGAAGAACTTGATGAGTTGGTGCTAATCGCCGCCCAGGCCAATCTGCCTGTGGCCATTCATGCCATTGGAGATCGAGCCATGGATATGGTGATCGACAGTTACGAAAAGGCCAAACTGGCCGAGGAAGGTTGGACCGCTCGTCCGCGCATTATCCATGCCCAGATCACCCGCTATGATCAACTGGAGCGCCTGGCCAAACTGGGCATCGTCTGCGACATTCAACCGATCTTCGTACCCACCGATCTGCACTTCGTTGAGGCCAGGGTCGGGCTTGATACCTCCCAATACTCCTACGCCTGGAAAACCATGGCAGAGCTTGGCATCCACACGGCGGGCGGGTCTGATTGTCCCGTCGAATCGTGTAACCCGCTCTGGGGCATGCACGCCGCCATCACTCGCCAAGATCAAGAGGGCTATCCTAGAGAAGGGTGGCACCCCAAGGAGAGGCTTTCCGCCGAAGAAGCGCTAGCCCTCTTTACCAAGGGATCGGCCTATGCTGCCCACCAAGAGGAGCTGAAGGGGAGCCTAAGTGTGGGAAAACTCGCAGACTTTGTGGTTTTACCTGAAGATCCAACCGAGGTAAACCCCGAAAAACTCCTCACCATGAAGGTCACCGCGACCTATGTGGGAGGGACAGGCCCCCACACAATTTGACGAAAAACGACCTCGGAACTCAATCCGGGGTCGTTCCTATTTGCTCAGCGACTGACGATTCTGTAGTACGATCGTGCCGTTAGTGCGTAAACAAGAGCATAGAAAAGAGCAAAGACGAAGACGGTTCCTAGGGTACACAGCGTGAAAAGCAATACATTTCTCAAGTTAAAGATGGCCAAGAGCTTGGTAATGAAGGGGAAGGCCACGCCAATGTGAACTGCAGAGGCGATCAAAGGCAGGAAGAACACCATCAGTACTTGACTGTGAATCGATTGCTTGACTTCCTCCTGGCTCATCCCCACCTTTTGCATGATGGCAAAACGTTCCCGATCCTCATAGCCTTCAGTAATTTGCTTGTAATAGATGATCAAGACTGTGCCCATAATGAACAAAATTCCGAGGAAAAGGCCAAGAAAGAATAATCCGCCATAGAGGGAATAGAACTCATCCTTCACAGCTTCCCTCGACTCCACATGACGAGAAATCCCACCACTAGGTAGCTTGGCACGTAGGTCTCGGTGAACAGCGACCTGCGCTCGAGCTGCTCCATCCCCAACCAAATCGAATCCAAGGTAATGCGTGAGCTCCGAACCGTATTCGCCGTACGCCTCCGCCTGGGCTTGGTACATGTCCTCAACCACGGCCATGTCTTTGACTATTAAGTAGTAGCTGTCTATCACATCCCAGTCTGTAGCCGCAGAATACTCCTCTAGCATCCCTTGAATATGAAATGTTCGCCCCAGCACTGTCAGGGTTTCATATTCATAGTCTCCACTCTTCGAGTACAGCAACACTTCATTGTCAGCAAGCTCAATCACTTCCCCCGTCAGACGAGTATAGTCCTCCCCGGGAACAAAGGTCAAACTTCGCAGCCTGCCAACAGGAACCGCGCTAATCGAGCTACGGTCGGTCAAAAACTCACTACCTCGGGCCTGAGCGACAAAGGAGAGCATACGGTACTCCAGGGAATCTTGCATTTTAACACTATGGTCCTTGAGAACCCCAGAGACGACCTCCCGAAGCTCGGTTAGGTATTCATCTGTGATACCCCGGGAAGAAATCGCGATGTCCCTAGGG
>JAAYOK010000080.1 GCA_012520355.1 Bacillota bacterium
GCCAAACGATAAAATCCCGTGGTGGCGGGGGTTGCAACTTGAAGTTGACAAAATGCAAACCAAAATTGGTGGTCTGGGGTGCCCTTGCGTGGTAGCATGGTGCCTGAAGGAGGCTACAAACATGAACTTTTCTGAAAAAGTAAGAATGTTACGCAAGGAACATGGTTTTTCCCAGGAGGAACTGGCCGAAAAACTCAATGTCTCCCGGCAGGCAGTGAGCAAATGGGAGAATGGGCAAGGCTATCCAGAAATGGAGATGGTACTTCGCATCAGCGAATTATTTGGAGTCTCCCTGGACTACTTGTTCAAGGCTGATGAGCGCGAGGAAAAAGGAAGTCCGACAGGCTCAGCCTACTATGTAAGTAAAGAAATGGCCCGGGAGTACTTGACCACCAAGGAGAAAAGGGGACGTCAAATGGCCCTTGGCTTGGCTGTTTTGATTCTATCCCTTTCCTTTACCATGTATTTTCCCCAGCCTTTGGGAACCGCTCTCTTTTTCCTAGGGGTCGCACTGGGAGTGGCGATCTTGGTGATGCTAAACTTCCAAGGCACATTTCAAGGTTACCAGGAGATTGAAGAGCGTCCCTTGAACGTGGATTCCGCTTTCTTACAAAGATTTCAAGAAGAGTATCCTGCATTACAGAAGAAATATGGATCTTTCATTGTGGCTGGGATCGTACTCTTTATCTTAAGCCTGGTCTTCAGCGTCACCACCCATAGCCTGGGAGGAGATGAGATGCGTTATTATGCCATGTTACCTCTCTTTTGGGGAACCGCAACGGGTCTGATCGTCTTTGGTGGAACCATGAGCGGGGCCTGTGATCGGATCATGAATGAGCGTGCACCGAGCACCGAGTCCGAAGAGGGGAATAGGCGGAGCTGGATTTACGGCGTTGGCATGCCCCTTGCAACCTTGGCTTTTCTCGCCATCGGCTTTATTTGGAACGCCTGGCATCCAGGGTGGCTTGTCTTCCCTGTGACCAGCATCTTGTGCTACGCTTATACGGTCTGGGGTGGGGAAGGAAGGCATGTGATCGAATAAAAGCTGGAGGTGACTCTGTGAAGCTCGACCATTTTGTCCTCAACATTGGTGAAGGGTATCAAAAGGATGTTGGCACAATTAACGCCATTCGCCAGGCGGGCTTTCCTTATGAACCGAAGTGGGGAAAAGGTACCAGGGGTTTCAAGGTCTCGAATCTTTGGATCGGCTCTGAGTACTTGGAAATGGTGTATATTCGGAGGAACGATGGGGGCGGCTGGGTTCCGGAGTGGACCCAGAAGTATAACGAAGGACATCGGGGAATGATCTGCCTGATGCTTGATACGGAGCATATGGACGATTTGTATCAGAGTCTGAGTCAGAAAAACATCCCTGTTACCGCGCCAAAATGGCTGGATTTTAAGTGGTTCTTCAATTTGCTCACGAGAAGGATGCCCTGGAGAAATTGCTATCTTCCCTTTTTTCAGCAGGTTCCGCTCCAAATTGGATTTCAAGAGATGAAGGACCAAAAATCCCGGGATTTTATGGATCAATACATGGTGCCAAATTCAAGGGATAAGGGAATCCATGGGGTAACCAAAGTGGCGATCCAAGGACCGTTTACGTCTGGAGATTTCGCCTTGCTCAAGACTGTGTTCGCGGCCTATATCAAGGAGGAAAGGGAACGTTTACTCGCCTTTGAACTACCCACCAAGCAAGTGATGGAGTTTGCGGCGGAGGCCACATACCAGGTCCAGATCTACACAGACTCAAGTAAGGGTAGGTCTGTGGATATAGAAAACGTGAGGGTGTTTTGCTAAGGA
>JAAYOK010000081.1 GCA_012520355.1 Bacillota bacterium
CAGGGTCATAGGCAAAGGTGTCGCCGGCATCAATTTCCACTAGATCATGGAGCAAGACCATCTGAATTACCTTTAAAACATCAACCGGTTCTACGGTGTATTCCTGCAAGAGCAGGGCCATCACCGCTAAATGCCAAGAATGCTCCACATCGTTTTCACGTCTCGAACCGTCAGCAACGAGGTTTTGACGGTAAATGTGCTTGAGCTTATCAATCTCCATCACAAACTGGATTTGCTTTTCTAAACGATTTAGCATCAATACCACTCTTTCGGTACCGGTTCCGAATCGAGGAACAGATCAGGATTGCGGTCTAGGAATTCTAACGTTAATTCCACCATAGGCCCAACTTCAATGAGCGTCGAATCAGCATCACCAATTTTTCCTTGAACTGCAATACCACGTTTGAGCAGGGGCTCTGCAAGCTTATCGTAGTTTTGGGAAATATCACCAAGTACTGGCGCGGCATGCCGCCGCATGGGGCGATCGATGATGGTACCATCGGGAGTCTTAATCTTAAACAACGTATAATGATCCGTCAGCCTGCGGGGAATAGAAGCCCACTCTTCAACCCCATGGATGAGCGTGTTGCGGTTCAATGGCGCCCCTAGAAAAAGCACCTTCGCCCCTCTATCGTAAAGTCTGCCCCAGCAACCCTTTCGTCCACAAGGTGTATCCAGGTGTTCTTCCCCACGAACAAAATCAGCCGCATCCTCGCCCAGAGCTGCAACCGAATGGGTTGGATGCCAAGAGCGAAGTACTCCAGGACGCAGACGAAAAAGGTTGGTTAGAATCCCGACACAGGATGGCTCATGCAAAACGTCAAAGACATTGTATGTTTCATTGAGCTGCTCCCAGGTATGAGTGGGTAAAACCAAAAGGCCCGAACGGAGAAATTCGCCCAGTGCATCAAGGACAGTGTCAGCGCCCCCATCTACTTCCCCTATGGCCTTCATGGAGGAATGAACCAATAGGGTATCAGAAGGTTTCACACCAATTGCTTCCAACTGCGTCTGCAACTCACGTTTCGTATACATAATCGACCTACCTATGTTGGACATACTTGCGATAACCGCTGGGATCATCCAGCATAAACTCGAAGTTCACGACACCCTGATAATCCATGTCTCTTAGAGATTTTAATACCGCAACATAGTCAACGATACCTTCTCCTAAGGGCAAGTGTTGATCAATGATACCATCGTTGTCATGAAGGTGAACATGAAAAACATGATCCTGGAGAAGGTGAAGAAAGTCTACCGGCTTATACCCACACGTACTAGCATGACCAACATCCAGGGTAACCCCTACATTCGTCCGGTTGATCTTGCGAATCAGCTCCGCCATATCCTCGGGACTCCTATAGATCTCATGGGGATAGACGAGATTCTCCAAGCAGAGCATGATATCTGGCGCATAATCCGCAAGGTCTTTTACGGCCCGAACCAAGTAGGCTTCTTGCCTGGCGAGGTTCTCATCCTCTCGTTTTGGTGGATCGTATTCCTTGGACCACTTGCCCTCAGGCATTCCGAGAATCCCTAGAACTGGATGAACAACCACAATGGAGGACCTAATCTTGCGGGCGAAATCAATACTCGCTTTGATTTCATCGAAGGCTGCTTGACGCACTCTCCTATTAAGACTGCCCAAATTTACGTCGTGGGATGGAGCATGGAGAGTGAAACTTGCACCCAATTCCACCTTGAGTCTCTGTAGATTCGCTACATATTCCTCGTGGACCCGGGGCTCCAGGTACGACTCCCGATACACGATCTCAAATCCGTCCAAACCGGCCCGAATCGCCCGTTCAGCATATTCAAAGTCATTTTGTTCTGGTCTAAACCAAGTGAAAAACCTCACTGCAATTCCCCCTTTAGACCTAAGGTCGAATGATGGTTCCGGCTTCCATTTGACTTTGTACAATCTCATACATATTCGTCACTGAACCCACAGCAAGCTCTTGACTCAAATCGAAAAAGTTCAAGCAGGTACCACAGTTCAAGATCTCCACTCCAGCCTCCGCTAGTTTCCGTAAATCCCCTAAGGAATCCGAGCCCTTCACTGACAGCTTAACACCACTATTATACAGCAAAACCTTATCGGGTAATCGGTCCAGTTCGGTTAAGGCGTAGATAAAACCCTTCATGAGCACCCGCCCCAGTTTCTCATCACCAGAACCCATCACATCGGAGGAGAGGACCACAACTTTCGTCCCCGTATCGACCTGACCCTCTGGAGTCTCCTCTGCTGGCTCCAAAGCAGTTGCTTCACCTACCTGGATATAGATCTTATGTTGGGAGTCATGTTCCGTCTCTAGCTCGTAGGATAGCCCCATCTGCTTCGCCATCTTCTCTAGATTCTGCAAGGAAATGATGTTATCCACGAGCACTTCTAAAACGCCTTGGGACATCTCCTTGAGAGCCTTCTTGGTTTCAATCACAGGTAAGGGACAAGCTAAACCGGTAGCATCCACAATCTTTCTCATCGCACAATAATCTCCTTTGCTTCCCGCGCCACAATCTCACCGACAATAGCGCAAGGAAGGTCGAATGTTTTTAGTTCCGCCAAAACATCCTCCCCTACCTCCTTGGGTACACTGACCAAGAGGCCACCTGAGGTCTGGGGATCAAAGAGCAACTCTTCAATGCCAAAGGGCACTCCAGCTTCTATTTGCACATAACCTTCTAAGAAGTTCCGGTTTCTCTGAGCTGCACCGGTAATCAAGAACTCCTCTGCATAATGAATGGCCTCGGGAATATGGGGAATCTCGCTACTATAAATGAGGGCTGAAGCCTGCCCATCACTTAACATCTCATGCAGATGCCCAAGGAAACCAAAGCCCGTGACATCGGTGCAAGCATGTACGGGGTACTTTTGCACCACTTCTGCCGCATACTTATTCAAAGTGGTCATGGATCGAATCGCTGCGTCCATGGCCGCTGGAGAAGCTTCACCCACTCGATTGGCACTGCAGCAAATTCCGACTCCGAGGGGCTTGGTGAGAATCAGAACATCGCCCACCTTGCTCCCTACATTGGTGTAAATCTTCCGGGGATCAATGATTCCAGTCACCGAGAGACCATATTTCACGTCTACATCATCGATGGAATGACCGCCAGCTAACACAGCCCCAGCTTCCATCACTTTCTCACTACCACCTTGTAGCACTTGGCTTAAGATGGCGATATCCATCTTCTCCGGAAAACAAACGATGTTCAGTGCGGTTTTCGCCACCGCCCCCATCGCCCAGATATCACTTAAGGCATTCGCTGCCGCAATTTGTCCAAAGATATAGGGATCATCCACCATGGGTGGGAAAAAATCCAAAGTCTGTACAATGGCCAAATCATCGGCGAGTCGATATACAGCGGCATCGTCGGCGTGATCGAAGCCCACGAGGAAGTTCGGATCCTTGACTCGAGGCAACTTGCTTAAGACACTTTCCAGGACCGCCGGTCCAAGTTTTGCGGTTCATCCGCCGCCTTTACAAAAGAGCATTTCCTTCGCCACGGCACTCACCTCTCTCTACTTCAATTCTACCACATCTTGATAATTTAATCTCAATTCCAGGGCGCGCCGCACAAGCTCGTCCTTCTCTCCAGGACGAATCAGCCAGGCCAAACCACATTCGGCACTAATCTGAACGGGTAGAGGAATGATGCGTCCCGGGAGACCATGTTTCTTACAGGCACTTTCCCAGGCCATGGCCTCTGTGGTACCGTGGAAGGTAATGACAACCCTTGTCTCACTCACAGGGTATCCCCCTTCCGTAAGATGAGTTCCCCCAGGGCCCCAAGGGTGATATCCAGCTCCTCTTTGGTGTTCAGGTGGGAAAAGCTCAACCGCAGGGCTCCCCTTTCACCGGTTCCCAAAGCACCATGGACTAAAGGGGCGCAGTGACCGCCAGAGCGCGTGTAGATGGCATACTCTTCGGCCAGAACTTGGCTTAAGAAACTGGCATCAAATCCCTCGATATTCAAGCTGACAATGGGGCAGCGGAGGGAGGAGCTAAAATCGCCATACACCTCCACCCCCGGTATTTCCCTCACCCCAGCAGAAAAATATCGGGTGACTTCTAACTCTCTTTGACGAATCTCTTTCAGTCCTAGACTGTGTACATACTTCACGCCCGCCATCAACCCTGCTATACCCGGGAGATTGAGTGTACCCGCTTCTAGAGCCTCTGGCATCTGACTAGGATGCGTCTGAGAGAAGGTTTGAATGCCACTTCCCCCTACTTTTAGGGGCTGCAGAGTAATCCCTGGTTTCACATAGATTCCGCCCACACCTTGGGGCCCATAAAGACCTTTATGACCGGTGAAGCAGAGAATATCGATGGATGAATCTTGAAGTTGATAAGGATAAAAACCTGCCGTCTGGGCTGCGTCCACCATGAGGATCAGGCCATGTTCACGGCAAAACTCACCGATGATCTGGATGTCAACGAGATTACCGGTGACATTGGAGGCGTGGGTAACCACGACCACTCTCGTGTTTTGGCGCAGATTTCTCGCCAAGCCCCTGGCAAAATCAACGTTCCCTTGGGAGTCGGCGGGAAGAATCGTTACGTCTACCCCATTCGTCTTCAGGATGTAAAGGGGACGCAAGACACTATTATGTTCAAGTTCAGTGGTGATCACATGGTCGCCAGGATTTAGCAGGCCAAAGAGGGCTAGGTTTAAACTCTCGGTGGCATTAGCCGTAAAGGCGATGCAGCTTGGGTCTTCGGCCCCAAAAAAGGCGGCAAGCTCCGCCCTGGCCTGGAAAGCAAGGCGACTTGCTGCTAGACTTAGGTGATGACCACCCCGCCCGCTATTTCCTGCGCTCTTTAGCGTCTCCACCATGGCCTCTGCCACTTGTGGGGGTTTGGGATAGGACGTGGCGGCTTGATCGAGATAAATCATGCAACTTTCCTCTTTTCATAAAACAGAATTCTCAGCACGGGTTCACCAGACGGCCACCATTCCATCGACACGACTTTCTGTACCGCCAATTAGTGTTCCGTCTGCAGTTCGGCAAATGATTTGTCCCCGCCCATAACTGAGGTTCCCCTCTGTGACCTCTACCTCATGGCCCATGTCTTGCAGTTCCTGTACGATGGAGGGGGGCACCGTATTTTCTAGCTGGACCTCCTTACCCTTGATCCACTGAAAACGAGGTGCATCCAGCGCTGCCTGGGGATTATGGCCGAAATCCGCGAGATTCATCACAACTTGAACATGGCCTTGAGGCTGCATGAACCCACCCATAACACCAAAAGGCCCTAGGGGCCTGCCATCTTTCGTTAAAAAGCCAGGGATAATCGTATGATACGGCCTCTTACAAGGGGCTAGACAGTTAGGATGCAAAGGGTCGAAGGAGAAGTTATGGCCCCGGTTCTGAAGGGCAATCCCTGTTCCTGGAACCACCAGGCCCGAGCCAAAGCCCATGTAGTTGCTTTGGATCAAGGAAACCATATTTCCCTCACCATCGGCTGTGGTCAGATAGACTGTCCCTCCCTTGGTCTCGTCCACTCGGGGAGGTAGCAGAGCTTTCGTTCCGATCAAGCGCCGTCTTTCCTCAGCCCAAGCGGTGGAGAGAAGATCAGCCACACGTACCTTCATATGGGCTGGGTCGGTCAGGGAAGACTGGGCTTCAGCGAAGGCCAGTTTCAAGGCTTCAATTTGGCGGTGGTAGGTTAGGGGGCTTTGTTTCTCCTCCTTGGAAAACTCAAATCCCTTGAGGATATTCAGGGCCATCAGTGCTACAATGCCTTGCCCATTAGGAGGGATTTCCCAGACTTCAAGTCCCCGATATTCTGTGGAAATGGGTTCTACCCATTCCGCCTGGTAGTCGGCTAAGTCTTGGGCACGGAGGTAACCTCCATACTTTCTCGAGAAAGCATCGATTTGTTCTGCGAGCTCGCCCCGGTAGAAAGCCTCGCCTTGGGTTTCTGCGATTTTTCTCAGGGTCTCAGCATGATTCTCCAGTCGGATGTGTTCGCCAGGTTCTGGAGCCCTTCCCCTTGGCGCAAAGGTCTTAAACCACTCGGTAAATTCCTCACCTGAAAGCTGCTGCGAAAAAATATCAAAGGCACGCTTCCATCCCCTCGCCAAGAAGGGAGATACAGCGTAGCCTTGTTCTGCATAGGAGATCGCGGGGGCAAAGACCTCAGGCAGGGGTAAGCGGCCAAAGCGCTTAGAAAGGGCAACCCAGCCTGCGACAATTCCAGGTACATTCACCGGCACAAAACCGTACTTAGGAATTTCTGTGTACCCCGCTTGTTTCAAAGCTGAAAGGGAGATCCCCCGAGGAGAGGGGCCACTCGCGTTGAGCCCAAAAAGCTCTCCTTGGAAAGCGACAATGGCAAAGGCGTCGCCGCCAAGACCATTGACATTGGGTTCGGTTACTGTTAGGCAAGCAGCCGCTGCCAGGCTGGCATCGATAGCATTACCGCCCTTTTTTAGCATGTCCAAGCCAGCTTGGGCCGCAAGTGCGTTGGATGTTGCCACCATGCCCCGCCGGGAACAGGCCGGAAAGCGTTCTGTCCGATACGACATTTCCAGATTGTGTAAGTCCAATACCATGCTATCCACTCCTAGGCTACTCTTTCCATCCTGAGATCAAGCATTTCTCGATTCGAATTCATGAAACGCAGATACCATACGCTCAAAACGACGCCCTTGAGAATGCTGGAAATACTAATAGCCCACCAGACCCCATCAAGCCCCAAAAGGGTAGCTGAAAGGATCAGGGCAAAAGGAATTCGCAAGAGATTGAGACTGATGCCCACAACCGAGGGGGGCGTGGTTCGACCTAAGCCGATAAAGGCACCGGAGGTGAGGATCTCTACGGCCTGGGGTAACTGGGAGATCCCGATAATCTTCAAGTAAGATGCACCAAGGGCGATCACGTCCGGCTCGGGAATGAAGATGCCAAAGAGGTGTTCAGCCCCAAGGGTGAGCAAAAGGGTCGCGAAGGTGCCAATGGCCGCCACAATCCCTAGACCCACAAAGTAGCCGCGATAGACCCTTTGGCCCAGTTTTGCTCCGTAATTTTGCCCCGTAAAGGCACTCATCGCGGATTGAAAACCGCCCGCTGTGAGCCAGGAGATTTGTTCAATCTGTCCTCCCACTCGCTGCACCGCAATAGCCATGGGTCCCCAATCGGAGATGATCCGCGCGATGGTCATGGAAACCAAGGTGAAAAAGGCGCTCTGAATCGACATGGGTAACCCCATTTTGAACATCTTCTTTACATAAGCCAGATCCGGTTTTGTGAAGAAATTGAGCCTGGCAAAGAGTTCAGGCCTCCTGCGTGCTTCCAAGACGAACAGGGATGTGGCCGCCATTTGGGCAATGACCGTAGCTATGGCTGCCCCACTCACCCCGAGGACAGGGAAGGGTCCGAGTCCAAAGATCAAAACCGGATCGAGGATGATGTTGACAACCAAACCTATGGTATTAATCCGAAAGGGCGTTGTGCTGTCTCCCGAACCATTAAAGATAGCAGTGAAAATGGGATTGGTGGCAAAGAAGAGAAAGCCCAGGGCGATAATGAGTAGATAGTCGTTGGCCATTCCTTGAATTCCCGGCCCTAGCTGGTAGAACCCTAAAAGGGGCTGACGGAACGTAACGATCACGGCCCCATACAATAAAATGAGTGCAATAATCAGTTGGAGGCTGTGGCGAATGGCCCGGGTTACACCTTCGTGATCGTTTCGCC